>NZ_JAZEYD010000007.1:0-227197 GCF_037027805.1 Acinetobacter sp. 161(2023)
AGTATTCATAATGAGTTGTGGATCAGTTTTAATGGTCAGTAAGGCTTGTCCTTTACGAACATATTGCCCCGTGCTCACATAAATCGCTGTAATCTGACCAGCTTGTGGCAAGTTAACGTTATAAATCGCCTGTGGTGGATTTTGAATACTGCCATATACAGTAATTGTATCCATCAATGATTTTTTCACAGGAAACTGGGTTCGTACCAAAGCAACAGGTTCCACATCCTTTGTAGGCTGATCTTTGCTATCGGCAAATACCAATCCACTACTCAAGGTACTGGTTACCAAGATGGCAAAAATAAAAACATTCTGTTTGTTCACGGTGTAACTCCAGCAGATTGCAGTACGGGCAATCCTAATAAAGTATTTAATCCAACTGCTTGCTCGCGAATTGTTTGCTCTAGATTAAGCAAGTCCAGCTTCTGGTTGAGCATATTGTTCTGCAAGGTAAGCCAAATTTGGTCATCGATTAAACGTTGTGTATGTGCTGGGGTAGCTTTCTCTACATCTTGCTGCAACTGCTTTAAACGAAGGTAGCGCTCATGCCAAATTGCCACATTCTGCTGCTGTTCTGCTTGCAAACGCTGTACTTCAAACACCGTCTGATTTAAACGTGACTGATATTCTTCATACATGCGTTGTCTGGTCGCCTTTTCGACAGCAATATTGCCTCGGTTACCGTTAAACACGGGCAAATTGAGTGAAATGCCTAGGCTTTGACTGGAAACTCCCGAAGAGTCTTTCGCTTGCGTTAGGCCAATATTGAGTGAAGGAAATTGAGACCAGATGGCCTGACGTAACTTAGCATCTTCACTGCTATAACCTGCACGCAAAGCCAATAGGTCAGGTCTATGCGTATTGATATGATCCAGTGCGACACGAATCAGTTGAGCGTCCACAACCTTAGGCCTTTGAGCCATGTCCTGATCATTAAATTTTAAATTGAGTTGTGTGTTTGCGGCTAAACCCAGTAATGCATTTAAATCATGACGTGCTACTTGCTGTGCTGTTTTTAAGTCATCAATACGACTATTTATAGCTTGCAAAGCGACTACATCAGCATTTACCTGATCACGCGTGACTCCAGCTGTTTGCATTGCTTTCATCATGCGATTCACTCGATCTTTTGCGATTGCTTGATTTTGCAATTGCACTGACAGTGTTTTTTGCTGCATTTGTAATCGGGTCATTAATAACTGTGCTTGACCTACCACCTGCCACTCTTGCCATAGCAGATTCAACTCAGACTGATGCAAGCTTTCCTTGGCCTGTTTTTTAGCTAAAGAATGCGTCAATAAAGCAATAAAATCATAACTCAGACCAATACTAGAAGCTGCTTGAGATCCAGCCGCCACACGGATGTCATGCGCTAAACTCAACTGAGGATCGGGTAACAAGCCTGCGGAATATACCTGTGCTTCCGCAACGCCCATATCTTTTCGTGCGAGCTGAAGCGCTGGATTATTGCTCACTGCCAACATTGTAATATTCAGCGCATCTAGCCCGAGTTCTGGATTAAATGGATATGCCTTTAGCGCAGGAAAAGGATTAAGCAAACCACGATCAACCGTTAGATCATGGTAATTTGTAGCGGTTGGTAATGATAAAGCTTGGTAGCTCACACACCCTGATAAACAAAGTGTGAGAAGCAATGAAGTACTCAGGCCAGCGTACAAATTTTTCTTATACATAAAAGTTATAAATCAAAATTAATGCAGTAGTTTGGAAAAACTAAAACAATTTTCTTAAAAAGAAATTAAGCAATCATATATAAAATGATCATTTTTCATCGTGTTTGCTTAAAGCCAAAAATCAAAAAGAGTAATAAAAATTTTTTCAAAAATAGATATATAGTGTTATTTATTAATAAATTATATGACACAAGTTTTCAATCTTAGCTTCAGAAAATGCACTACCCTAGAGACAATACACCAATAAAATACGTTAATCTTTACAATTTATTTGATAAAGAAAAAATTAAAAATAGTTTTTGCTAAGAAGAGAATCTAAGCTCTCTTCATAAATACTTATTTCCACTCCTCACACGTTACAGTAACTCTTTCGAAGGTGGCATTACCCCTTTGATTAAGCAGATGTATAAAAAAAGCTTAAAAGAAACAGCTTAGGCTTTCTTAATACTAAGCAAAATAAAAATAATAAAAACGTTATCAGTTATTTAATTTTTCTATGCTTTTATTCCTCCGCAAAAACATTGCAAATGAGTCTCATTTATATATACTTTACACACTTTTTGGGGTCTAGTCGGCACTACGGTTCACTTGAATAGTTGCTCTTTTTTTAGCCTCAACACGATTTTCTATATCACCTAGGTATACTTATGTTTGCTTTCTCCCCACGTAAAAATTTAATTACTGTTGAAATTTTAAAACATAGTAGCCCCTTACTTTTATCATTGCTGCCTATCATATCTTGGGCAGAAACAACTGCGGCCCAACCTGCTCAATTAGAAACCATTAAAGTTCAGGCTGAAGCAAACTCAAGCTATATCGAAAATCAAACGGCATCGACCTTACGAGGCAATCAAAAAAATCTAGAAAGCCCACAAACCGTAAATGTCGTTTCTAAGCAATATATGAAAGACTATTTACCTGCAAATCTGGACAATGCACTGACCCAAGTCAGCGGCATTACGCAGGGTAATACTTTAGGCGGTACGCAAGATACCGTAATGAAGCGTGGTTTTGGTGATAACCGTGACGGTTCAATTACCGTAAATGGTATGCCGATTGTGCAAGGCCGAACCATGAATGCAGCAGTTGAACAAGTTGAAGTTTTAAAAGGCCCTTCTTCGTTACTCTATGGCATTATGGATCCGGGTGGTGTGGTTAATGTCATTACAAAAAAACCGGAGACTACCCAGAAAACTGAACTTTCAATATATGGTTCAAGCTTTGCTGCGGGTAAAAATGGTTTAGGCGCAAGCATCGATACTACGGGCGCGATTAGTGATAGTAACTTTTCCTATCGCTTTATTGCCGATCACTCAGATGCAGACTATTGGCGTAATTTTGGTAACCTCAAACAGTCATTAATTGCTCCATCTTTAGCATGGGATAATGGTCAAACTAAAGTGAACCTGAGCTATCAATACCGCCACTTTGATGTACCTTTTGATCGCTCTACCGTTTTTGATCCAAAAACAAACAAAGCCCTACCCATCTCTAAATATCAACGTCTAGATGAAGCTTTTAACCAAATGAAAGGTGAAGATCATTTAGCTCAACTGTTGGTAGATCACCAAATTAATGATAATTGGTCGGCTCACTTCGGCTATACCTACAACTACGAAACCTATGATGCCAATCAGTTACGTGTAACCAAGTTAGATACGACCAAACATACCGTGACACGCCGTACCGATGCGACTTTAAATGCAGAAAGTATAGACAGTAATGCTCAAGCTTACATCAATGGCTCAACCAATCTGTTTGGTTTAAAACATGATATTCAAATTGGTTCAGACATTGAATATCGCAAATATTTCCGTCCAGATATGGTTCGTGGTGATACCTCAACCTTAGATTATTTAAATCCAAGTTTTGGAACTGTTGAACCATCTCAAAATGTTGTCGCATCAGATAGCGACCAAACAGATAAACTACATACCTATGGTTTTTATGTTCAAGATGCCATTCATTTAAATGAAAAATGGATTGCTGTACTTGGTGGTCGTTACCTAAACTATGAGCAAACTGCTGGACGTGGCAGACCATTTAAGGAAAATACCAATACCAACGATGATACTTGGCTCCCACACGCAGGTTTAGTCTATCAATGGAATGACCAACTTTCATTCTATGGTAGCTATACCGAGTCACTTAAGCCATCTTCTTCAATTGCCCCTTTAGGCGGCGATGCTGTCATTAATGCAGATGTTCAACCTGAACAAGCTAAGTCTTATGAAGTTGGTGCAAAATATGAATTAAATGACCGTGTTAAAGCCAATTTTGCAATCTACGACATTAAAAAACGTAATGTTTTAGCTAAAATTACCAACTCGTCTACTAATGAAGTCGAACTCCATACAACGGGCGCTGTTCGTTCTAAAGGTGCTGAACTCGACCTGACAGGCCGTCTAACAGATCAACTTGATGCTACCCTCACCTATGCCTATACAGATGCTAAAGTGACTGAAGATGAAAGTGGCCTAGAGGGCAACCGCCTAAACAATGTGGCGCGTAATACAGCTTCTCTGGCATTGGCCTATAATTATGGGCAGCTTTACAACGGTAACTTACGTTTAGGCTTGAGCGGTAATTATGTAGGAAAACGTGCTGGTGATTCGGAAAATACCTTTGACCTACCTGACTACACACTAGCCAATGCCTTTGTGAGTTATGACACCACCATTGCTAAACAAGCGGTCACTTTCCAATTTAATTTAAATAATATCTTTGACACAACTTACTACACAGCTAGCGTCAATAATTTGGCCGTATCTCAAGGTGACTCTCGCCAAGCAGTATTACGCGCAACCTTTAAATTTTAAAACACAGGATCAGAGCAGTGTTTAAAGCGCTGCTCTTTCGAGATCAATATGAAAAAGCTTCTTTCTACGGTAGTGTTGATTGGCACACTGTTTAGCTCTTCTGTTTACGCCCAAACACGAATTGCTCTAATCTCACAGATCAAGGGGTCATCGGCTAGTACAGATGTCGCTATTCAAAAATACTTGCAGAGTAAAGGCTATCAAGTTGAAGTATTAGATCAATCTGTTTCACCAAATAATTTAAAGAACACAGATTTGGTCATCATCTCTTCTACTGTTGCTTCTAAAAGCCTTCAATCAGGCTGGCGTCAACTGCCCGTTCCACTGATGACGTGGGAAAACGACTATCTTGATGATTTGGCTATGACAGGTAAACGCATTAATACCGATTTTGGCGAAGTCGAGAAAGAACGTTACTTGTGGCTGGTAAATGCTCCACATCCGTTATCTGCACATCTTGCTGCGGGAACTCACAATGTCTATAAAGCGCAAGCACCAATGAGTTGGGGCAAACCCGGCTTAGGCGCGACCATTATTGCGACCATTTATGGGCAACCTGAAAAAGTGGCAATTTGGGGTTATGAGAAAGGTGCAACTATGGATTATGAATCTTTAGCTCCTGCAAAACGACTCATGTTCTTTCTTAACAATGACACCTTTACCAATCTATCTGACGATGGGTTAAAACTGTTTGATGCCTCAATTCAATGGCTCATCAATAAATAAAATTCTTCAGAAAAATTTTGTTTTGGGGATAGTTGATTATTTACATTTGCTTATCCCTGAAATAAAGCTTTTTACGTCTACAGCAGACACTGCTGCATTTATTATTTTTTTTATTTTTCTACTATTAATATACAACGTTCACACGTACCCAATCTTCATATTGGGTGGCCTGAACATTGGTACTCGATGTAATTACCCCATGAATAGGAATATTTTCTTTCATTCCTGTCGCAATACTTGAGTGTATTTTACTTCCTGACCCTCCCCAAATTTGCGTATGACCAGCATCTTGAAATAGTACATATGCTACAGAAGCTGTGCTTGCAGCAGACTTAAGCTCAAAGTTATTGTCTGAGGTGACCGCTACTTGATATGGTGTATTTTTGCTACATTGGACAGATACATCGGTTCTTGCGGCAGCAACTGGCTGAGCGCGTACAACTGAACCAAAATCTAAATTACCTTGGGTTGAAACTTCACAAGTGTCTACAATGGTTAAGCTAACCTTTAATGAAGTAGATGCATTTCCAGCCTCTGCGCTATTTATTATCAGCATTCCCATAAGGGAAAATAAGGCGTATTTAATGACTTTCATTTCTTCTCCTTATCTTTTTTTGTTCTAATTTCTACTCATCTTTATATTTTCATTTTTCTGTTTTACTAAAGAAACAGTTTCAGGATTATTTAGTTATAAAACTTAATATCGCCTACTGTCAATCGATAATAATCACATGATTTTCATATTATTCTTATAATTTGTGATGGAATAAACGTAATCTATCTAATTTAAAAAGTAGTTAATATTTTTTATTCCTGTTAATTACATTTAATAAACTATTTTATTAGGAGTTAAGAACTAGTGGATACCTCAATGTAATAAGTACTTAAAAATCATTTTTTTAAATACTGAAGCTTAACAAAGTTTAATTTACCAACCTTATTAAGCTGCATTTTTAAAATTAAAAATTGATTTAAATTAATAGTTTATACTTTTACTCAATAGCTAAATAAATTATTATCCCCTTATCTAAAGTTAAAATAGAAAATTTTTATTTTTAATGATTGAAGATAATTTCTTTACTTCAATTTCGACCAAATCAAATTCAACGAATGGATCACTCTTAAGAACATCTTGAAGATGATCTTTATTAACGAGTGTACTTAGAATAAAACCAGCGTTTTCATTCTCGATAGGTCCAGCCAAGATGAAATGACCCAAATCAATGTTTTCCTTCAACCATGCTTTGTGACTTTCAAGATGCTTACGAATGATCTCATCTGAAACTTTATAAGTTAACGTAATATATGAAAGCATAATTAATCTTCTTTTTTATTTAAGTTGCTAATGACTTCATCAATACTTGACAGAGCTTTTTGAATTTCAATATCTTTAATCACTGGGGCTTTTGATGTTCCCTCTGCTCTCACAAAATGAATATCTTTAATGCCTAAAAAATTGAAAAAAGCGGTGATGTATTTTTCTTGAAAGTCCATATGAGAGAGAGGCTCTTTTGAATAGAATCCTCCTCTTGCAGATAAAATTACTACTTTACGCCCCTCTGATAAGCCTACGGGGCCATTTTCTGTATATTTAAATGTTTTACCTACCTGTGCAATTCGATCAAACCATGCTTTTAACTGAGTAGGAATAGAAAAGTTATACATAGGGGCAGATATTATAATGAGTTCACTATTTAGGAACTCGACAACCAACTCATCGGAAAGCTGATGTTCCTTAACTACATTTTTATCAGAAATATCTATATTTAAGTTTCTAAAACCTGCTGCGATTTCTCCTGTTAAATGGCTTATAGGATCTTTAACAATATCTCTATAAGTAATTTCATTTTGATAATCTGCTTTGTTGAACCGCTCTATAAAAGTAGCTGCCAGTTTTCGAGATATAGATTGTTCGCCAAGAATACTCGAATCAATATGTAAAATTTTCATAAATATCGCCTAATGAGAAATTACTATTTAAAGCTTTTAGCTGCTTTATCAATAAGTTTAGAAACTTGATCTGGGTGAGAAATCAAAGATAAATGACTAGAGTTGAGCTGCATTACATTTGAGTGAGTTTGTTTAGAAATCAATTCCTGTGTTCGCGGACTCAATGCATTGTCGTGAGTTGTAATGAGATACCACGTAGGCTTTACACGCCACGCAGCTTCAGAAATTTTTTGAGTGAATGCTTTAGCAGAGATAGGCTGTTGAACAGATGCAAGTAACTTAGCTTGCTTTTCCGACATATCATTCGCCATTACGTGTTGAAACTTTTTAGAGTCATCTAACCAGATTAGGTCATTTTTATCAGGCTCCATCCCCTCCATTGGCGATTTTAATCGGGTGAGTAAATCTGATGCCGATTCATTACTGTCCGGTACAAGGGCTGATAAATAAACAATACCTTTCACATTTGGTGCATTACCTGCTTCTGTTACAACCACACCACCCCAAGAATGACCAACAAGAAGTACGTCACCTTTTTGTCTTTCTAAAACTCGTCTTGTCGCATCAACATCTGCATCTAAAGAAGTTAATGGGTTTTGAACGGAAGTAACATGGTATCCAAGCGATTGCAATCGACTTGAAACAGCACTCCAACTAGATCCGTCAGCAAAGGCACCATGCACTAAAACAATATTTTTAACTGCTGCATGAGCACTTTGAATCACAAATGGAGATAGCGTTAACGCAGATAGCATTAAACGGTAAGTTAAACTTTTAACTTTATTATTTTTCATGATCATTCATTCCAATAACTATTCAACTTTTTAAAAGTATAGTAGGTTTGAAATTATGGGATAGATGTCTTATAAGACAACATTCATGCAAAATCAGCCAAACTATGTAAGCTCAATTTATGAAAATCTTAATTTATGTGCCTCAATTTTGTATTTATTCAGCCATAGCCGGAATTAATGATATTTTCTGGATTGCCAACAATATTATAAAAAGCAAAAACTTATTGAATTTAAAAAACTTAAAGGAAATTAATGAGTTTAAAGTTAACCTCGTAAGTATTGATGGTAAGCCTGTTGTAAATGCGCAAAATAAAATGATAGATGTAGATCTTTCGATAGAAGAAGCAATAAATAGTGATTTAATTATTGTGCCAGGAATGATGCTCAGCGATGAACAAACTCCCATTATTCCTTCAGAATATAAAGCAGTATTAGAATGGCTCCAAAACGAAAATATCAAAAAAACAATTATATGTGGTGTTTGCGCTGGAACTTTCGTACTTGGAGATGCAGGCTTATTAAATAGGAAGAACTATGCCACCACATGGTGGTTGTATCATACCTTTCAAAAAAGATTTTCAAATGGAAAATTAAGTTGGGGCAAAACCTTTGAAAAAGATAAAAATATTATTACAACTGGTGGTCCACTATCTTGGATTGAACTCGTACTTTATATTATTAATCAATTTGCAGGACCGGAAGTCGCCAAGGCAACCTCAGATTTAGCAGTTGCAGGAGCACAGCCTGTATCTCAGCAAATATATGTGCCTGAAGGTTTTACGAGTTCAGTTGATCCTTTGCTCATGAAAATTGAAGAGTTTGTTAAATATACTAATCCGAATATTTCACTTGAAGAACTAGCTGAAAAATTAAATATAAGCGAAAGAACACTTTATAGAAAAGTTAAGAAATTAACCAATGAAAGTCCTAAAGATTTAATTACTCGATTTAAAATAGAGAAAGCATGTTACTTATTAGAAAACAATAGTTTATCTATTAAGACAATCGCACAAAATTGTGGTTACAGTGAAGATACTGCCTTTAGAAAAGCTTTTATAAAGATCTTAAATATGAACCCATTAGAATATAGAAAATATATTAAGAATAGAGTTTAAAGGAATTGAATAACTGAAAGAAATATCATTCGAAATTGGCTTTTTCGTGAATAAGGAAAAAGCCGTCTAAGCTTAGATTCCTATCTCACAATAACTATGCCCCAACAATAACCTGTAAAACTAAATAATTCTATCCATCCTCTTAATTACAAAATAAACAATCAAAGTAAGGTAATTAGAAATAGAATACACCTTTACATATTATATGGATTTACATATCGTCAATCTTCTAGATTCAATCCAAAGAAGACTGTACAGTTAACTTTAAAATGAATAATTTTGGCAGTTAAAGCCACCCTAGTTGTTAATTTGAGAAATGATTGTTATGAAAAAATATTTATTCCTACTTTTACTCAGCTCTTTTTCGGTTCATTCATTTGCTGCCGATAAACTCAATGGTACTGTCTGGAAAACCATTGATGATGAAACCAATCAACCTAGAGCACTGGTTAGATTTAGCGAAGATAAAAATGGGGTTCTATCTGCGAACATTGAAAAAATCCTTGTTACAAATGAAGCAAATAAATGTACGATGTGTGAAGGTACCTACAAAAACAAATCTTTAGTGGGTTTAACCATCGTCAAAAATTTAAAAAATGTAAGTCAAAATAAATATGACAAGGGATCTGTTCTCGACCCTCAGTCAGATAAGACTTATAAATTTAGTGTAATCGTATCACCAGATTGGGATAAACTTACCGCCCGTGGGTACATTGGTATCTCTGCAATTGGCCGCAACCAAACGTGGTATCGAGTTAAATAAGCTTTAAGCACAAAGCCTTGTTCTTAAAATTGCATGGTTTTTTGAAGTCATCACTTGCCTCAAAAACCATGTAATTTTCCATTTAATCTTCTAAATATTGTTAGGCTAGTTAATTAGTTAAAGATGGGATAAGCCCTATCATTTAATTGATTTACCTTAAACAAGTAGGCTTAAAGAAGCATTCCACCACAGCATCCCTTTCATCCAAACTGTTTAAGCTTAAAACCTGTAGCAGCAAACCATCTATTAGGTTTAAAACCATGTCCGCATCTGGTTTTATTGCACAAGTTTCCAAGCTAAAAATCAAATCAAAAATCTCTCGAAGCAGCCATTTTCGATATTCAACCGCCAGATGGTAGGCTTGAGGATAAACAAGTTTAATTTCAAATATGGCTTTGAGTAATAAGTGATAGAGGCTATTGAAACAGACATGTAAGCGCACAATTTCTTTGAGTTTATCGCTTGAGGTGCGATAACGACTTGAGTAGACAATCGAAAGTACGTCTTCTTTCAGCATGCTTTTTTGAAAGACAATGCACATTTCAATCAAATCTTCTTTTGAGTGAAAGTAGTTGTACAAGGTGCCTTTTGGTATTTTGGACTCTTTGGCGATCAGATCTACACCTGCTGTCTGAAAACCATAAGTGGTAAATAAACGTATAGCCGTTTGAACGACTTTTAGTTTTTTGGAAGAGATTTCTAAATGTGGCATATTTTTACCGTTATAAAAAAATTATTGTTGTATATAAATGAGATATAAAAGCCTTCCACTTTTCTAAAGGTGAAAAAAGGCACAGCAAAGCCGTAAAGACTGTGCTTGGCACATCTCAAGTTTTATTGTTAATGCAAATTTTTGAGCCGTAATGACTTAAAGCCTGAAAACCCTAAAGGTGATCAAGCTGCTTTAAATTTTTAAGCTGTGTCGTTATAGCTTTTGGCAAGGGTTGCCAAGAAATAATGAATGTGCAAAGCCAACTCCTTTTTATTGGGAGTTCTGCCAAAACATTAAAATTATGGTGGCAGAACGGAAGAGGGTTCGCAGACTGGTCACACAACCAGCACACCATAGGTGTCCCTCTCCCGTCCTACCGCTACGGGAGGGAACGAGAGTACACACAAAACTACTCCTCAGATGGAATAGCCCTGATGCGGTGTGAAACGGTCTGCGACGACCGACTGGCAATGTAGGCCAGCAGGCAAAGGATAGTGCCCAACCCTCTTGCAGTCAAGCACACAAAATGACATTTGTTTTAAAATAGATCATTAAAAAGTAAGGATAAATAATTAATAAGTTATGGTTAAATTGGAATTTATGAAGAGGCATTTCCCTGCTTAAAGTAGGAGGCAAAATTCACTAACGACTATATAGCGGATCTTCCTCAACAAAAAATACCTCACCCGATGAAGGTAAAACCCATTGATAAGTTCCTTCTATTTTCTTCATTTTTTCTTTGAAAATATCATATATCGCTATAAGGTTATGTTTTTCATCATATTCCCCTACATAGCCAAGTTCCTTTTCTTCATGAAAATCTCTAAACATTTTATGCATTTTTACGGCTCTAAGTTCCATCTCTTTTCTCCTTTTTATTATCAATATAATTATTATGATCTTTTTTTAATTTCAATACTAAAAAAAATGTACCCAAATATATCTTCCAGAAATATCAAATAAATAGTTATCGTAAATTTAATATTTATCAAACCTAAACTTTTGCATATCGTATGGTATACCTAACTTTATGCTCCATTTAAAATAAAAAAAAAATCAAATCTGGAACCTCTTAAAAAATAATAAAGAGGCCTAAGCCTCTTTATTATTATCGCACTAAAAATCAGTCATCCATCATAGCGAACTCTTGCGCAGGAATGCCCACAAAAAAGTAAGGATAAATAATTCGGTATTATCAAAGATAAATCACAACTAAAAATGCAAAAATGCCATACAAACCGCTTACTGCTACCAATGCTCGGTCATTGACCACACCGCGTCGGAACAAGCTCCACAGAAATACAATAGCCAGTGCGGTAATAACACCTGATGCTAATAGCAAAGAATCAAAGCGCCACGGTGTGAAGAAAATACCTAATGCACTTGGAATGGTGGCCTGAATCATCATAGCACCTGAAATGTTAGCTAAAGCTAAACGCTCTTTGCCTTGGCGCACCCAAATCAGAGCATTCATAATTTCAGGTAATTCTGTAGCTACAGGACTCAGTAACAAGGCAACTATGTGAGGCGGCCAGTTTAGAAGTGTACCAATCGCTTCAAGTTGAGCAACAAATGTGTGTGATGCAATGCTAATCACAACTAAAGCCAGCAAGACTTGTAGACCAGCCCAACCTAATGATGGTTCGGCTGTGTTTGGACGAAATTTAAGAGGTTCTAGTTCTTCTTCATCTGAGGCTGTGTCCGCCTCCTTAATCTCACGCCAAACATAGGCTGCATAAGCCGCTAAAAATAGTATGCCTAACCAAGGTTTGATTGCAAATGCCACTAAACCAAGCGCCACTTTTAATACAAAGATAGCAAGGAAAGAGATTTGATCTCGACTTAACCGAGCATAATCAACTTGTACTTGATGCGAAGTTCGAGCTAACTTCTTGCGATGAAGAATTAATACCAGACCAACTACGGCGTAACCCAAGGTAGCCAGAACCAATGGGCCACCCATTGCAGCCCCAACACCAAGATCTTTTTGTTCTGGAGTATTACCAAATACGACAGCCATAAAAGTGACTGCACTTTCAGGCAGCGCTGTACCAAAAGCTGCGAGAACTGAACCTACTGCGGTTGCCCCAAGGTTAAGACGCTTACCAAACCATTCAATGCCGTTAACGAAATATTCACAGGCGAGATAAATTGCCCCAGCGGACAAAAAGAATAAGATAAAAGTGAGGAGCATAGGAATAGTTCCAGCCGGGCGAATAAGAAACCATTGGCGCGACAACGCTCCTCGCCCGACTAGCAAAGTACGTTGCGGCCAAAGGTCTCGCCTAGCTCATACTGTTATACAGTGGCTGAACACGCCATGAGACACTGATCTCAAGTTTGTTGACGTGGTCTTCCTAGCGGGTACTAGGAATGGCTACTCCCCAATGACAATGCTGTGGATTTTAGCAGTGATTTAATTACAACTCTATAGAGTTGGTCAGACAAAATGTATTTCTACACTGGCATGTACAATTTCTTCATGAATAGACAATGCTTTTTTGACCAAATCAGGTGTTAAATCTGTTCTATTCGTTTCTAAAGCCAAAATGCATGAAAATTTTTCCTTACCTACTTTCCATACGTGTAAATCTGTAATTTTCACTTGGGACAATTGCTCAATTACTTCTTGTATTTCTGCCACCACAGGATGTGACATCTCCGCATCTAATAAAGTTTTTCCTGTATCACGTAAAAGCCCCCAAGACCACTGCGCAACCAGTATGGCACCAACGATCCCCAATAAAGCATCTAAAAAGTTCCATCCAAAATATTTACCAGCAATAAGAGCGACTATGGCTAATACCGAAGTTACAGCATCGGCAACCACATGTATAAACGCAGCTTTATGGTTTAAATCGTGATGGTGATCATGATGATGGTGACTATGCTCATGATCATGATGGTGGTCATGTCCGTGATTATCATGTAATAACCATGCACAGATTATATTGACAGCCAAACCTACAACAGCAATAGGAATCGCTTCATTGTAATGGATATCAACGGGATGAAGTAATCGATCAATAGATTGAGCTCCCATTAATAGCGCAACAACCATTAATATGATTGCACTACTATAGCCCCCCAAAATTTCAATTTTCCACGTTCCGAAACTAAAGCGTTTGTCATGGGCATAACGGCGCGCCATTTTGTAAGCAACATAAGCCAACCCTAGAGCAACCATGTGTGAACTCATGTGCCAGCCATCAGCCAAAAGTGCCATGGAGTTAAATATCCATCCACCCACAATTTCAAAGACCATCATCACCGCAGTTAAGATGGTTGCAATCAAAATTTTCTTTTGAGCAAGCGGGTTTCCTTCATCAAACTGATGAGAATGATAGCGTTCTAAATTACTGTTGATTTCCATATTTATGTTCGTTCAATGATACTCCCCTATAGTATATATTTTTTTGAAAGAAAATATGTCATCTCTCTAGTGAGACACGAAAATTTTTAATAAGTATTTGACCTTCAAGACTCATGCACCAGAACATATAGATATATTTTTAGGAAAATATAGTGTTCAAATGGGTAATGAGCCAGAAGCCAAAATCTTATTAGTTATTACTCTTTTAATGTACCGAAAAATAGCGGCTTTAGAATTGCCTCAGATGAAAACGTTTAGCCAGCTTCTTTTGCAAAATAATAACCAATATTGGGAACCCTGCTGCGGAAATTGCACATACCGCCAGTAACGTATTTACACTTTGTGGCGTCATGCCATGAGCAGGTAATAAAAAGGCAGATAAGAAAAAAGCAACTGTTGTCAGCAAATACATGATGGATGTCTGTAATGAAGAAAATCCAGCTCGTTGTCGGTCGTTAGGAAACTGCATCGTAACCACTGAAGATGACACCAAACGACTATAAGATGCACCGAGAAATAAACTAATAAATAACGCTGCATGCTCATAGCCCAGCATTGGTATAAGCAAACTGAGTATAAAGACTAGAGTCGAAGCTGTAGCCAGTAGTAAAGCAGAAAAACGGGAGGTTAACGCCCCTGTAATTTTTGTAGACAAATAACCTATCACGCCCCCACAGAAGAAGAGCCAAGGCAGCAAATTTTTCGAAGCGCCCAACTGCTCAATCATTAATGGTGCCAAAATAGGAATGACCAGCATAGGACTAAACTGTACAAGTGCATTACTGGAAGCGAACAGTAAAGTTTGCATATCGAGAGGCTGCTTAGCGAACGTGTCTAAAGAGATTGGATCTTGGGGGATGATGGATACAATCAATGGCAGTGCCAACACACACAATGCACTTATGAGCCACAAAGCTACATGCCAGTCATAATGTGTGCACAAAAATAATATCGTGGGCATTCCTACAATACTTACTATCGAAAATGACGCAATCACCGTCGCCAACATTTTTCCGCGCAAGTTAGGCGGCACGTTGTTTATCAATATACTGATACCCACGCCCATGGTGGTACCACCAACCAACCCTGCGCAGAATCGAAGTGCAAGTAGAAAACTAAAACTGGATGTGAATGTAGTTAAAAGTGTCAGTAGAGCTAAGAGTGCCATATTGGCGATTAAAAATTTTTTCTTATTGAAATGACCAATCCAGTAAAAGGCAATGACTCCAGAAATGACAGCACCAAGTGTGTACATGCCTGACACATAGCCTGAGAATGATACAGGCACCGCGAAATCTGTTGCCATAAAAACAAATACAGGGTTGAACACCATATATTCCAGTGCATTGGTGAACTGGACAAAAGCAATTACAATGGCTATCCGCATGAGAGCTTTATGATTAAATGTCTGCATGACTGGGGGCATAGCAAGCAACCTATGAATGAAAGATATCCGAGTTTAACTACTATCAATGGTGTTTATTATATGGTAGAAATGGCACTTATTATTATCAAATATGGGATAATTGATGCGTCCGACTCTGGATTTTAATACCCTGAAAGTGTTCATTGCTGTGGTTGAAAGAGAAAGTTTTGTTGGAGCATCGAAAATCCTTGAAATGCCGACATCAAACGTGAGTCGCTGTATTTCTCAGTTAGAAGAAAAACTGGATCTTCAGCTCATTGAGCGTAGCACCCGACATATGAAACTCACTCAGGCGGGGCAACTACTCTACACCCGAGCAAAACCATTATTAGAGGCACTTGAGCAAACTGAGACAGAATTAACGTCGCGGCAAATGCAACTCAAAGGCCCTTTACGAATCTGTATTCCCAATGAAATAGGCCCCGCATTGCTAGGTTCTATTATTGCCGATTTCGCCTGTCAGTACCCAGACCTAGAAATTAGCTGTGTTACCAATTTGTCAGGTTTAGAATCTCTGCGAGATGATCTGGATTTAGCTATCATTATTACCCGTGGTCAGATGGATAACAGTGACTACATCGCTCGTCATCTGGTGACTATCCCTTGCACCATTGTTGCAGCCCCCTCCGTCATTCAGCGTTATGGCACCCCGACTCATATTCAGCAATTTGAAGAGTTACCCTGTATTACAACAGTAAGTGCACTCAAAGGTTCTCCTTGGCAATTTGTAAATAAGAAGGGTGAATTTGAGACCATTAAGGTTAAAGGACATTATCGGGTAAACAGCGGAGAGATGGCCGGACAAGCGGCCGTATCAGGTATCGGTTTTGCGATTCTATCCAAGCAAGCTTGCCAACCCTACATTAGCGATGGACGTTTAATCGAGATTGAGTTTGAACAATCGGCAGCCCCATTGCAATTATTCGCACTTTATTCAAATCGCCGTTACTTACCCGCTAAAACAAGAGCGATTATTGATTTCATGCAGCAGAAATTAAGTGATAGTTTGAGCTGATAAAGTCACTTTCTTTTTGCTGTTTATTTCTTCGCTCATTTTAGGAATCCTTTTTGCCAATCAGTCGCAATTTGTTAAGATGGCAAGCTTGGGAAATTAAGTTAAGCTCTCACACACTGTTGACTCAATTTTGACATAAAAAAGGTACACTAAAAGGTATACTTTTTTCTTTGATTAAGTCCAATTCATACAGAAGTTGTTAGAATTGGTTAGATGACCAAACGTAAAATATTATTGATTTTTTAAGGGTTTATTACGCATGAATAGCGCTGAAATCATGGCCGATCTCTCCACCCACACTCCAATGATGCAGCAATATCTCAAGGTTAAAAAAGACTATCAACATGCGTTGCTGTTTTATCGTATGGGCGACTTTTATGAACTTTTCTTTGAAGATGCCCATTTAGCAGCTAAACTTTTAGGTATTACCTTAACCCATCGTGGTAAAGCAAACGGCAACCCAATTCCAATGGCAGGCGTTCCCTATCATTCGGCAGAAGGTTATCTTGCACGCCTTGTCAAAGCTGGGCGAACTGTAGCTATTTGCGAACAAGTCGGAGAAGTAACCGGTAAAGGTCCGGTTGATCGTAAAGTTGTTCGTATTCTGACCCCAGGTACTTTAACTGATGATGCTTTACTCAGCAGTTATCAATCGTCTAATCTCGTTTCATTATGCATTCATCAAAACCAAATTGGTTTTGCGTTACTCGACTTAAGTGCAGGCATTTTTAAAGTTCAACAGCAAGATTACAAGCCAGAACAATTACCTATTGAACTTGCGCGTTTAATGCCAAGTGAAATCTTGATTGATGAAGACTTGGTCGACACAAATATTATCGAGCAAATTAAAAAACACTTAGAATGCCCTGTTACCAAACGTCCAAATGTAGACTTCAATCTAAATAACGCACAAAAAACTTTATGTGACCAGTTTACGGTATCAACGCTTTCAGGTTTTGGTTTAGACCCACTGCCTTTAGCTAAAGCTGCTGCCGCTGCACTCATTCACTATGCAAAAGAAACACAAAAAACTGCATTACCACATATCCGTTCAATTCAGCTTGAGCAAAGCACAGACTTTATTGCGCTCGACCCTATCACGCGTCGTAACCTAGAAATTATTGAACCGTTATTTGAACATGGCACCTCATTATTCCAATTGGTAAATGATTGCCAAACGGCAATGGGTGGTCGTTTATTAAGCCGTACACTCATGCAACCTGTTCGTGATACAGCCTTGCTCGATGCTCGTTTAGATGCGATTGAACAACTCATTCAGGGCTACCATGAAAGTCCTGTTCGTTTAGTGCTTAAAGAAATTGGTGATATTGAACGTGTGCTTAGCCGCGTTGCACTAGGCAGTGCGCGACCACGTGATTTAGTACAGCTTCGTCACGCATGTGCACAAATTCCAGCTTTAAGAACAGCGTTAACTCCAGTCATTCAAGCGAAAAAATCTAAGTTATTAGTTGAACTTGATCAAGAACTTGGTGATTTTAAAGCGCTTCATCAACATTTAATGGCAGCCATTGTTGAAAACCCACCTGTATTACTTCGTGATGGCAATGTAATTGCAGAAGGCTACGATGCTGATCTCGATGAATTACGCCAAATTCGCGATCATGCAGGTCAGTTCCTCATTGATTTAGAAATTAAAGAGCGTGAACGTACCGGCATTAATACCCTTAAAATCGGCTATAACCGTGTAAGTGGTTACTACATAGAACTGACTCGTGCTCAAGCTGAACAAGCCCCTGCTGACTATATCCGTCGCCAAACTTTAAAAAATGCTGAACGCTACATTACCCCAGAACTAAAAAGTTTTGAAGATAAAGTACTATCGAGTGAGTCGCGTGCATTAGCACGTGAAAAAGCGCTATTTGAAGCTTTACTTGAAAATCTTCGTGAAAATATTGCTCATCTCCAAATGATGAGTTCAGCAATTGCTCAAATTGATGTGGTTGCAAACTTTGCTCATCAAGCACGTTTAAATAATTGGGCGCGCCCTGAATTTACTCCAGAAACTGGAATTAAAATTCAGGCAGGTCGACATCCTGTAGTTGAAGCATTAAATAAAGCACCATTTACCCCAAATGATACTTTCCTTGATGCTCAGCACCGCATGGCAATTATTACCGGTCCAAACATGGGCGGTAAATCAACCTTCATGCGTCAAACAGCATTAATTAGTTTGCTTGCTTATTGCGGTAGCTATGTGCCAGCTAAAGCAGCCAAGCTTGGTCCAATTGACCGAATTTTCACTCGTATTGGTTCAGCCGATGATTTATCTACAGGCAAATCTACCTTTATGGTTGAAATGACAGAAACTTCGCAAATTCTGCACCATGCCACCAATCAATCGCTGGTTTTAATGGATGAAGTTGGCCGCGGAACCAGTACTTATGACGGTTTATCTTTAGCATGGGCTTGTGTGGTTGATTTAACAAAGCGCGTAAAATGCTTATGTTTATTTGCCACTCATTATTTCGAGTTGACTGAACTTGGTAGTGAAGCAGGAATTGATAACTATCATGTTACGGCGCAAGAACTTAATGGCAATCTGATTTTATTGCATAAAGTTCAGCAAGGCCCTGCAAGTCAAAGTCATGGTTTACAGGTTGCAAAATTAGCAGGCATTCCTGCCAACGTTATTAAAGAAGCACAAAAGCGTTTACGCATTTTGGAAAAACAGCAGCAGCAACATCTTCAAACCAGCTTTCAAAATGATTTGTTTGCTCCACCAGATGCGAACTCTGGTTCACAAATTATAGAAAAAGTTGTCGAAATCGAAGTTTCATCCCCTGCTCTAGACTTACTTAAGCAAATTGAAGTCGATAACTTATCGCCTCGTCAGGCGCTTGAACAACTCTATGAGCTGAAAGCTGCTCTGAAATCTTAATAAATCATGTCTGAATAAGCAGGCTTCGGTCTGCTTATTCATCTCGGAGAATAATATTTATATGATCTTAAGATCTTTACAAAATTCAGAAATCGATCTTATTTGGCAGCAGATTAGCCGTCGTGAATTAATTACTCAAAACTACATACAAAAACAGCAACATTTAGAATTAGTAGATTGTTTTTTTGATGTGCAACATTGGGACTCATATCATCTAGAAAATGATCCGCCTAAACTCAAACAACTCTATGAACAAGGTTCAATATTTGTCGGTGCATTTGATGCCGCAGAAAAATTGGTTGGCGTGAGCGTAGTCTCAAATCAACTTATAGCGGATTACCCCCAAGCGAAATTACTCCACTATTTCTATGTCGATGCAGACCGACAAGGTCAAGGTATTGGTACCAAACTTATGCAAGCTGCAAAAGAGTCCGCCAAGCAACTCGGTGCAAAGCAATTGTATATTTCAGCGACCCCAAGTCGACGCACTGTAGATTTCTATATGAGGCATGGTGCACAACCGTTAAGTCTCCCAGATCAACAACTTTGGCAGCTCGAACCTGAAGATATCCACTTGCTGTGTACCCTTTAGTGCTACAGATTTAGGAAGCTTTCAACAAAAACAGCAGAAAATCAAAATTTGTAAAAGAAAAAATGAGAAGTTAAGGCATTTCATAAAATAGATGCCTTGACTTAAATGACATCTGAATATTTAAAGAAAATATTTTTTAAGTTATTGTTTTATAAAATATATTATTATTTTAATTTTATAGACAAGCAGTTCATAAGACTGAAAGATCTGTTTGATTATCAACGTATTAACTTATCTTCATATGCATGAATAAAGAATATCAATAAAAGCAATTGTTTGTTTACCCCTTTTTTGCCTAAAATAAGCTATTCGAAATGAAACCATATTTTTTAGGTAGCTGTCGCCATGACCTTTGTTGTCACTGAAAATTGTATTAAATGTAAATACCAAGATTGCGTAGAAGTTTGTCCTGTAGACTGTTTTTACGAAGGTCCGAATTTCCTAGTGATTAATCCGGATGAATGTATTGACTGTGCATTATGTGAACCAGAGTGCCCGGCAAATGCAATTTTCTCTGAAGATGAGTTACCAGCAGGTCAGGAAGCGTTTATTGAATTAAATGCTGATCTTTCTCAAAAATGGCCTAACATTACTCAAATTGGTGACCAGCCAGCTGACCGTGAAGAATGGAACGGCAAACCTGATAAATTACAATATCTTGAAAAGTAATTTAAAAAAAGATCAGCAAGTGCTGATCTTTTTTATACCCTATTCAAACATTTCATTGCAAATTCCTCGTAATTTGTGCGCTGTTTTGCATTAAAATAGCCGCAATATTTATAAGCTTTTGATTTTTCTTATGCGGAAGTTTTTGCAGAGTATGGTGCCCTTATGCATAATCCCAGTGGTTATGGTAGGTTGTGTCAGCTCTCCCCAACACACAACAACAGGCAAAACCTCTCCAAGTGGTAAACGAATCTTTATCCCACAAGAGCGCGTTATTATCGAGCGCCCGATTCCCCCTAAAGTTGAGCCTGCTTCCTATCGCGCTTGGTTAAATATAGGCGATCATTATGAACGCGTACGTGAATATGAAAAATTTCTAGCGCGTAATGAGGTGGCAGGTATCGTACCAAGTTTTGAATTATTAAGATCAGCTCGTGATTGGCAAAAATGCGGTAGTTCAGAATATGCAGTACCAAACCGTGAGCTATGGAATAACTCTTTATCAACTCTACGCGTATTTAAATATTTAGTTGCCACAAAAATTTTAACCGACTTTGAAGTGACTTCAGTTTATCGTGACCTGCCTTTAAACCAGTGTGCTGGTGGTGCAAGCTCTTCTAAACATTTGTTTAACTCTGCAATTGATTTCCGTATTGGACCAGAAGTTCCGCAGCCACAAGACTATGCTTTTATTGAAAATACAAAGTTTAAACTCTGTCAATTCTGGGCTCAGCATGGTCAAAGCTTAAACTTAGGTGTTGGTTTATATAGCTCTGGACAAATTCATATCGATACTCAAGGCTATCGTACTTGGGGGCCTGATTTAACTCGAGGCAGTTCGATGTGTAATTTCTAATTAAAAAACTCCTTTCAACCGAAAGGAGTTTTTACTTAAGCCCACTACAAGCGTATCGCTAAAGAGATAAGTTTTGAACGGGTTTTAAAGCCACGCTTTTTATAAAAATCTTCTGAAATTGATTCTCTCAAAGTGTGCAAAACAATGGTTTCTATATTATTTTCTCTACATTTTACTTCTATATAATTTAAAAGCTTAGAACCAACTCCTTTTCCCTGATGTTGGGAGTGAATAAAAAAATCATCTAGATAATAACGAAAACCTTGTACAGTTGGATGAATATGTCCCATTCCAACACCAATTAATTGGTTTTCCCATTTTGCGCAAAAGCCAAAAGAACATGAATATTGAAAATAACTCTCAAAATATTTTCTAATTGGTTCTAAATCATCAAACTGCTCATTCCATGGCTCACTACTAAAAGCTGAGCAATAAACCCCCACACCCTCTTCTAAATCTGCACTTGTGAAAACACCGAACCTCATATCCATCTCATTTATACATTCCTAACTAAACAGTGATAAAAAATAAGCAAGAAATGAGCCTTTTCATATTTATTTTTTTAATTTGGGTTAGTGGATTAGAAACAGTAATTTGCTCATTTCCCAATCAACCAACATTTCTTCAATCGAAGATTTTTGCACTCTAGGCATAAACGTTTAAAATACCCCCTAACAACATATAGGTAAATTTGATTATGCAGCAGATGTGGACAGACATTGACCAATATATCGATTCACATTTAATTCCCGAAGACCCGCGACTCGAATATGCATTAAAAAATACCGACGAACACGGCTTTTCAAATCATCTTGCAGTGGCTCCTAACCAAGGTATGTTCTTGCAGATGCTTATTCAAATGAATAAATGCAAACGAGTTTTAGAAATTGGAACCTTTGCTGCATACAGTACCATCTGGTTGGGTCGTGCGTTACCTGAAGATGGTTATTTACTGACAATAGAAGGCCGTGATACTCACGCAGAAATGGCACAAAAAAATATCGACCATGCTAATCTTCCTGTAAAAGTTGAGCTTAAAGCTGGCCGTGCCGCAGATATTCTTTCTGAGATTGATCCTCAATCTATCGAGCCTTTTGATTTTATTTTCATTGATGCAGATAAACAGGGTTACCCGGAATATTTAGAGTTGAGCCTAAAATTCTCCAGATCAGGTACGATTATTGTGCTTGATAATGTGATTCGCGCAGGTGACATTTTAAATCCAGATAATAAAAAACCAAGTATTGAGGGCATCCGTGAAATGTTTAAAGCCCTTGAAAACCATCCACAAATATTGTCTTGTACAGCGTTACAAACGGTTGGTTCAAAAGGTCACGATGGGTTCGCAATTGCAATTGTGAAATAACGGTTAAAAAATCATCTTTTTTATTTTTTTATTTATAATCAATATATTACTTTTATTACTGTTGCTTTTCCATATAGTTATCCACAAGATTTGCGGATAACTATATGGAAATCTTATTATTTAGCCACAAGTAACGGTACAGTCGCGTTTCTAAAAATGGTTGTTGCAATACTACCCAAGAAGAATTGATGAATCTTGCTATGACTAAATGCTCCTAGCACAATAATTTGAATACCATGTTCTTGTTGGTACTCTAAAATATTTTGTGCAACATCACCATAACGATATACAGTCACAACATCGATACCTGCTTGTTTAAGGTAATGCTCAGGTTCATTTAAAATTTCTGGATGATCCCCTACATAGACCAAATGACATTGCAGTGTTCGCAATAAATCACTTTGCGCAATACGACGCATCATTTTTTGACAAGTTGGTGAATATTCATAAGCGAAGATAAAACGGGTTGGTATTTTAAAGTTTTCACCAATAGTCAAAACAGTACAGTTGGCTCCACGAATAAAGTTTTCAACATTGCTACCAATTGGTTTATGTTTTTCGGCAGCTCTTTCACCGACTCGACCTAAAATTACGATGTCATTTTCATGCAAGAGATTAAAACTTTGCTCTAAAAAATCACCTTTTTCTTGAATTTTTGAACACGTAATATCGTGTTTTTCTTTAATAAGATCAGAAATATGACGGAGTAAATTATTGCTATAGTCTAAAGCGAGTTCACTTTGTTTTTGTTCCAGCTCAGCTAACTCTTTTAGCAGCATTGCATTGCTTTCAAAGCCGATTACTCCACTAATTTCACCAAGATGATAACTTGCAGGGTAATAGTCTAGAATTTGTAATAATACAAGTTCTCGTCCGGTTGCTTTCGCAATCCATGCTGCTGCATCGGCAATAGCATTAATACACGGTGATGAGTCAATACACGCAATAACACGGTTCATGTTAGCCTCTCTTCTTCAGGTCTATTGCCTTGGAGATTATTATTAAAACTTAGCTTTAACTTAACATAGATAAAAATTCGTATGTTAAGGTTTATGTATAAAAACCAACTTTTTTGTTTAAAGATCAAACATTTTATTACATTCTTGAGACTGTATTATTCCCTTAAACGAATAAATTTTGCGGGGTTGCCCCCTACAATGTGGTAAGGTTCCACATCTTTTGTGACCATACTATTCATGCCAACCACAGCATGTTTTCCTATTTTAATACCATCTTTAATACCCACATGTGCACCTAACCAAACGTCCTGTTCAATTTCAATTCCTTTGGAAGTAACAGGTTGCTGGTAAAGGGGACGGTCTAACTGCATGCCATGATCAAACGCATATAAATGACAATAAGCAGCAATACGGACTTGGTCATGCAACTTTATGCCAGCTCGGCCCCCATCTAAAATACAATGATGATTTATCGCGACCTCATTGCCAATTTCAAGCGGTCCATGCAAACTGCAATCTGCTGCAACAAAACAATTATCACCGATAATAATTTTGCGTCCGGGTTCAGCAAAAATATGAGCTAAGGGTGAAATAAAACAGTTTTCACCAATCTCAACTGTTTCCATATCCATCAAATAAGCTTGATATTCTTTTTGCCATTCTTCGGCCCAAGCACGATGTTTAGGTTTTAAAGTCCAATATAACCAAGGCATATAGTTTAAACGGTGCTTATGTTGTTCCCGATATTTGAGTAAGGAATCAGTCATCAGTTAATTCCTCTTCAATTTTTAATTCTTCACGACCACGCGTAACATCTCTAAGTTTCAAAGCAAGTGGTTCAATTTGATGTATTTGTAGTCTTGCCTCAATATCTACACCCGTTGCAGTGTAGGTTTCCTGATATTCAATTTGTTGTTGAGTAAGCTCATATTGAAATATGGCCCATTCATTAAAGTGACAAGAAAAATGAATCGTCTTCTTTGCAATGAGTTCAATACGCTCAGCCAAAAGTAAACACTGCCCAGCACAGCCACCGTATGCTCTAACAAGACCGCCAGTTCCAAGTTTTATTCCACCATACCAACGGTTCACCATCACAATAATATTCGTCAGGTCATTCCCTTCAATGGTTGCCAAGATTGGACGCCCTGCCGTTCCGGATGGTTCACCATCATCATTAAACCGTACGTTATGGCCAATTTTCCATGCCCAACATTGATGAGTTGTCGAGATATCTTTGTTTTGTTCTAAAAATTCTTTAACTTGCTGCTCATTTTCTACGGGTACAGCAATCGCCTGAAATCTACTTTTTTTAATTTCTTCTTCAAATGTAACGGGTGATGCAATCGTAAAAGCCATAAATTAAATAAAGCATAATAAAAATCAAATTATAACGTGAATTTAATAGAATCAAACCCATAAAAAAGCCCCGAATCTCGGGGCTTTTTTATTATCTTTCTCGTAACGCTTCTTTGGCTTTGTTAAATGGTTTAAGCAAATAGTCGAGTACGGTTTTTTCACCAGTACGAATATCTACCGTCGCCACCATACCTGGCGTAATGCCAAATGCCTTACCTTCTTTATTGTAAAGCTTGTCGGAATCAGTGCGGATATAAACACGATAATAGAATTGATCTTGTTTAACTTCATCACGAATCGTGTCTGGGGAAATAACCGTAACCTTCCCTTTTAAACCACCATAAATTGAGTAGTCATAGGCAGTAATCTTAACTAGTGCTTCTTGTCCCGGTCGAATAAAAGCAATGTCACGCGGTAAAATACGCGCTTCAATGAGCAACTGTTCATCAATCGGTACAATGGTCATTAATTTACCATTTTGTGGAATAACACCACCATGGGTTGTGACCGCAATTTCTTTTACTACACCGCGTACTGGTGCTTTAAACACTGCACGATCTAAGCTGTCACTACGACCCAATACGATTTGTTGTTGCGTTTCACTATCAGTATTCGCTTTAGATAACTCTTCACGAGCCTTAACATAATACTGATTCTGCGCATCATTCATTTTGTTTCTAAGATCGTTTGCTTCACGACGTAAACGTAGAACTTCAACCTCACTTGCTGCACCTTTAGCAACCAATGGCTCGGTCATTGCCAGTTCTTGTTGTACCAGTTGCAAAGCCTGTTTGAAACCAGCAAGTGTTTGCTCAAGATCAGCCCGACGTGAACGATATAGCGCTGTTTCTTCTTGTACAAGTTTTGGTTGTTTCATCACAATTTCAGGAAAAACCAATGGTGTACCATTTACTTCCGCTCGCAAACGTGCTGCTGTCGCCTGAGCAGAAGTAAGTAAAGATCTAGATTCACCAACATTAGATGCAAAACGGGTTGGATCTAATTGCGCAAGAATTTCGCCTTTTTGAACAATATCGCCTTCTTGTACATTCAGCTTAGTTAAAATACCGCCCTCTAAAGACTGGATGACTTGCTCTTTAGACGATGGAATCACTTTACCTGTACCAGTAGAGACTTCTTCAAGTTTAAATACCCATGCCCAGATAAGGAAAATAACTAAACCAATACCCACAATCCAGATCACTAAACTAGCACGTGGTAACGGTGGCTCACTATAAGATACATTCATTGAACGGGTGAGTTCTTGTTGTGGTTCGCTCATGAATTACCCCCTTGCACTTGTTTTTGTTGGGCTATTGATTGATTAAGTACCTGATCTCTTGGACCATCCATTACGATTTTGCCTTCGTTAACGACAATAATACGGTCCACGAGTTCTAAAACAGCCCTGCGGTGAGTCGCAACAACCAAGGTCCGATGTGCCAGCCATCCTTTTAAATGATCAATCAGTAGCTTCTCTGACACATCATCAATAGCTGCTGTAGGTTCATCCAGCAATAAAATGTTGGGTTGACGAATCAATAGACGGGCCAATAACAATGCTTGTCTCTGACCGCCCGAGAAACCAACACCACCTTCTAAAATCAGGTGATCTAGCCCCTCTTTTTTCTCTTGTACAAAATTTAATGCGCCTGTCACGACTAAAGCTCGAAGAATATCTTCATCCGTTGCAAGCGGCGCACCTAAAGTAAGGTTTTCACGAATCGTGCCGTAGAATAATTGTGCATTCTGGTTAAGCAGGCCCATATCACGGCGCACATCAGATGGGTCAATTAAAGAAAGATCTAGACCATCTAAATGCACAGCACCTTGAGTTGGAACTTGCATCCCTGATAGAAGTTGAAGCAATGTCGACTTACCGGCTCCATTGCGCCCTAAAATTGCAATTTTTTCACCAGCACGAACTTTTAAATGACGAATTAACAAACTTGGTTTCGGGTCTTCATCGCCATATTGGAACATGACATTTTGTAATTCGTAGTCGCCATTTAAAGCAGCTTTGTGTACCAGATGTGCACGATCAGCCTGATCAATCGGGCGTTGCATGAGTTCATCTAGACTTTGTTTTGCAACCTTCGCCTGCTGTAAACGACCTAGAACACCAGTAATTTGTGTAATTGGTCCTAACATTCGTGAAGATAAAATTGAACAAGCCACTAACGCACCCGTGGTCATTTCACCGTCCATCACCGCAAAACATCCCACCAAAACCACAATCGCATAGGTCAAACCCTGAAGCATTTGAGTCCATGCCATTAAGGTGCCAACAATTTTACGCTGTTTCATAGCGATATCGGCCGAAACTTCGTTCATGTGGTTCCACTGATTTTGGAAACGTGATTCGGCACGCAATAGCTTGATATCTTCAATACCCTGCACCGCTTCTACAAGAATTGCGTTACGGATTGAAGATTCTCTCATGCCTTCCTGTGCGAGCTGCGCTAGCTTCTTCTGTACCAAAATACCCGGTAAAATCATAAGCGGTACAATCAGCAGCATTACCCAGAATAGCTTCCCACCAATAATGCCAAAGATCGTAAGAAACAAGAAAAAGAATGGAAAATCTGCAATTGCACTAATGGTGGTAGAAGTCACCAGTTCACGAACACCTTCGAGTTCACGAATCTGTGAAATAAAAGTACCAGTCGACTTTGATCGATCTTTATTTTTGATTCTTAAGGCATGCCCAAATACACGGTCAGAAACACGTAAATCTGCACGTTTACCAATAATATCGGATAAATAAACCCTTGATATACGTAAGGTAAATTCGAAAAGCGCAGCAATGAGCACACCGCCTGCAAGCACCCATAAGGTCGGTATAGACTGTGAAGGTACAACGCGGTCATAGACTTGCATTGAGAAAATAATCGTTGCCAATGCCAAAACGTTGGCAATTAAAGAGGCAAACATAATATCAACGTAGCGCTTCCAGTCTCTTAGAACAATTGACCAAAACCAGCTTGCTTCATACGGTTTGATATATTCATCAATACGTGCATCGGGAATAGAAGTTTCAGGACGCAGAATATAGACATTCTTGATTGTATTTTTTAAGACATCTAAGCTTAAATTTTGAGAAAGACCATGGTCTCCACTCAACTGGATACTCACATTTCCTTGTGTATCTGCTTTATCAATAACACCGACCTGTCCGTCATTAAACTCGACCATAACAGGTAGGCGCCACGGGTTCAGCACCTCTAAAGAAAACGGTACCTTACGTAAATTTAGACCAACCTGACGTGTAATGAGCTGTAAAACATCATCGAGGTTTTGATTTTGGTTCCAGTCAAGTTGTAAACGAATTCTTTCTTCTGAAGGCTCAATTCGATAATGTTTAGCAATCGTTAAGACCGCCTGTAACCAGGGCTGGTAGTTTATTTTTGTCATCATGGTTGTACTTCGAACCCCTGAATTGAAATATTATTTAAGCCATAGGCTTGGCGGGAACGTCCTGTTGCCGAAATGTACTGAACAATACTGTTGTAGATGTCATAACGTGCCGACTCAAGGTCTGCATCAGCACTATGAATGGCCTGTTCTGCATTCAATAAATCGACCAATGACCGTGTACCAAGTTTGTACTGCTCTTGATAAAGTTCACGTGTACGAACCGTTGTGGCTTGGCGATTTGCTAAAACCAACATTTGGCGTTGTTTATTTTCAATTTGCTCACGGCTCGTTCTTATCTTATCCAGAACATCTAAATAAACAGAATTGACTTTAGACTTTGCAGCTTCTTCTGCATAACTTGCCATTTTTACCTGAGAAGAAACCGCCCCTCCTTGATAAAACTGACTGCTCGCTTCAAGCATGATGGAACTATATAGGCCATCATCCTCATTATTATTTGGGTTTTTTCCATTAAGGGCCTGACTTACAGAACCTTTGACCGATAAGGTTGGATAACGCGTTAAACGAGTCTGCTCCTTTTGTGCTTTGGCAACTTCCACGCTTGCCTGTGCAGCAATCATTTTTGGAATGGTATTAAATTCAGGTTCACCATATAAATCAGATTGTTTCACTAGATCATCTGAAATAATCCAACCTGTTCGCGAGACATCTGCACCTAATAATGTTCTTAAATGCTGCTGGTACTGACGTAATAATGATTACTGTGCAATCAAACTCGACTGAGCAGCTTGTAAATAAGACTGGGCTTGAATTGGGTCAGCCTGACTGCTAATACCAGCATTTGCACGTAAATTGGCAATTTCCTGAATTCGCTGGATACCTGCAATTTGCTGTTCGGCAATTTTATTTAATTGAAGATAGCGCTGAATATTGACGATCGACTGTGCAACATCAAGTGCAATATCATCAATACTGACCAGCACATTGGCTTGTTCAACCTGAACCTTAGCTTGCTCAATATCTACGCCTGATTTAACTTTACCAAAATCGTAGAGCATTTGAGTCGCACTTAGGGTCAGTAACTGCCGACCACGCTCACCACTAGTCAAGTCACCTGTCGTTATTCCACCTGAAAGCTGAGGATAATAACCAGCCTTGGCATAATCAATACCTGCATTTTGACCAGCTAAAGTCGAAATCGCTTGAGAAATATCAGGGTTGCGCTGGATGGCGATTTTCACCGCCTCCTGCAAAGTCATATTGCTTGATGGCAAACTTGAATAAGATAAAGCTGCTCTATCATTGAGTTGAACAGTCGGAAACTCCTGAACTCTAGAACGATCTAACTTAAAATTACTCAGCTCTTGCATCTTGGCAACTTTAAATTCATCACTACTCTTAGGGGCAAAAAGTTGTGATAAGTTGTCTTTTAGGGTGTGATATTGCTCACTTGGTTTAGCAGCATATATCACTACAGGTACATGCAATGATGTTAAAAGCATTAACCCTTTCAGGAAAGCCGGCTTTTTACATGTCCTTGTTACTTTTCTCTGGTTATTTCCAATCATGCTTGTCTTGTTGATCTTGTTTGTTATCGTTTAAAAGCTTTTACATTCTACATATTTTTTTGGATAAAGAAGCATAATTGCAGGAATAATTCACACATTATTTTTTCATAAAATGAATCGTTAATTTGTTGTTTTTAAAAAATAAATGCAAAAAAACTAAAAAGAGGCATTGACCTCTTTTTAGACAAATAGATTCACTGTTTTACTTAAACTGTAAAATCGTCACCTAAATAGACTTTACGAACTTGTTCGTTATCCAGAATTTCTTGTGGTGTACCTTCGGCAATTACAGCTCCTTCACTCACAATATATGCACGCTCACAAATTGCCAGAGTTTCACGTACATTGTGATCTGTAATAAGCACACCAATACCACGATCTTTCAGAGTCTGAATAATATCTTTAATATCGCCCACGGAAATTGGGTCAACACCGGCAAATGGCTCATCAAGTAACATAAATTTAGGGTCTGCTGCTAATGCACGTGCAATTTCAGCACGGCGGCGTTCGCCCCCAGACACACTCATTCCTAATGAATCTTTAATATGACTGATTTTAAAATCATTCAATAATTCAGTAAGACGTTGCTGGCGCTGTTGCTTATTTAGGTCTTTGCGTGTTTCTAAAATGGACATAATATTTTCAGCGATTGTCAGCTTTCTAAAAATAGAAGCTTCTTGCGGAAGATATCCGATTCCTTTTCTTGCCCGTTCATGCATTGCCAAGTCGGACATATCAAGATCATCAAGGTGAATTTCACCTTTGTCCATACGCACTAGCCCCACAACCATATAGAAGCTTGTGGTTTTTCCTGCACCGTTAGGACCAAGCAAACCAACAATCTGTCCACTTTGCATACTAAAAGATACGTCCTTGACGACCCAACGCTTACTATAGTTTTTTCCTAAGTGCTTAATACACAAAGTTTGGGGTTGTTGCAGAGCTTGTTGCATTATTCACGCGCTCCTGGAAAGCTTTTTGAACTTGATGGTGGAATAATAATTTGCACACGATTTGACGATGAACCCTGAGCTTCAACATCACCTTTGTTCATACTATATTTTAATGAGTTACCACGAATACTTGAACCATCTTGATATAAATATGCACCGCCAGACAAAGTAATAATGCCCGTATCTGCGTTATAGACAATAGTCTGCCCTTCACCACGTGCAAGGCCTTTATTCGCATTGACTTGCTGCTGGAACTTAGCAGGTCTACCTTTTGCAGTAATGACCTGAATTTCACGTTTCGAGTTTAGATTTGCAACAATCGAGTCAGCTTGAAGCTTCATCGTACCTTGCTCAATCACGACATTACCTGTGTAAGTCGTCAAACCAGTTTTATCATTATATGTTGCACGATCGGCTACTAATGAAAGTTGTTGATTACGGTCAGACGGCAAAGCAAAAGTCGAAGCTGATGTTAAAGCAACGAATGTAATTACCGCAGCTTGTTTTAGGAAAGCTGAAGAACGTTTTAAATTAAGACTTTGGTGCATACTTTCCTCGAATATTAAAAAATTCGTACTGACCGTTATTCAAATTGGCTTTTAATCCTTTGCTAACAAATTCGGCCTGTGGAGACTGAACAAGCACTTGATGAGTCGTTTCAATCTCTCTGGTCTTTGGATATCCAGTTAACTCATCGGTCTGGAATTCAATTTTTCCTTGTGGCGCCAGTTTAGTTGCGACCACATTACCCGATAATATAACTTTACGGTTATCATCATAACCATTTGCCTGTTTTGCAGTGAATGTCGCATCAACTTTGCCATCTTTATACATAGATGCATTGAGTTGATCCAACTTTGACGTTTTCTGTTGCATATCCTGTTCAAGCTGACGAACTTCAGCACGGATATACAAATTGCCTTGATCATCAGTTTGAGTCAAATGGACGCCCTGCGCCGAATATGTCATATTCTTCGCCGAATCAATGTCTAGTTTTTTGGCCTTGCCGCTATAATAGTAGAAACCACCACTTACAGCAGCAATAACTACAGCAACAATAGATAAAACTCTGGTATCCATGAGCAGGAATAGCCTACCTTTTTAAGTAATCTTATTATTAATGCGGTACTGCAAGATATTTTTCAAGAAGTTCTTGGTAAATGCCTTTTGCGATCAGCAACATATCACACACTTCACGTACAGCACCGCGCCCACCCATTGACTGGGTAACCAAATGCGCACGACGACGCACTTCTTCATGACCATTTGGCACAGTGACACTCATTCCTGCTATTGCAAAAGCAGATAAATCAGGCCAGTCATCACCCATATACAAACAATCAGAAGGCAAAATATTAAACTGTGCACAAGCTTCACGGAGCGCAGAACCTTTGTCTTCACGCCCTTGAAAAACGAGATCCACACCTAAATCAGACATACGCTTTTCAACAATATTACTTTTTCGACCAGTAATAATGATGACCTTCATGTCTGCTTGCTGTACAAGCTTCATGCCTAAACCATCACGAATATCGAATGATTTAATCTCATCGCCACTATTGGTTAAAGTTACAAAGCCATCACTCAAAATACCATCGACATCCAGAACCAATGCCTGTAAGTGACGTGCTTGTTCTAACAATGCATAAGATGCCATTGATTAATTTACCCCTGCCTGAATAAGGTCATGCATACTAATTACACCAATCACTTTATTTTGGTCATCAACCACAACAAATTGACTAATTTTTTTCAGGTTAAGCTGTTGTAGAGCTTCTACCGCACGTGCTTCTTGAGAAATAGTTGACGGTTTTTTTGTCATTACTTCAGAAACAGGTAAATTCACATCAAAACCTTGCTGTTTATCAATTAAACGACGTAAGTCTCCGTCGGTAAAAATACCAAGCAAATGTTCTTGTTCATCAACAATCGTGGTCAAGCCTAAACGCTTATTAGAAATTTCGTAAAGCACTTGATTCATTGGCGTGTCTGGTGAAACTTTTGGCAATTCATCGCCTGTGTGCATCAGATGCTTTACATGTAAAAGTAAACGCTTACCCAATGCTCCAGCAGGATGCGAGCGAGCAAAATCATCTGCAGTAAAACCACGCGCTTCAAGTAATGCAACAGCCAGCGCATCACCCAATACTAGTGTCGCTGTTGTGCTTGATGTCGGAGCTAATCCTAGTGGACACGCTTCATCAGACTCACCTAAAGTTAAAGCGATGTCGGCGTTTTGAGGCATTGGGCCTTTATCATTACGGCTAATGGTAATAAGAGGTACACCAAGATGTTTGATGAGTGGCATCAACATCATGATTTCATCACTTTTCCCAGAGTTGGAAATCGCAATTAAAACGTCGCCACGAACCAGCATACCCAAATCGCCATGCCCAGCTTCGCCTGGATGCATAAAGAAAGATGGTGTACCAGTTGAAGCAAAAGTCGCAGCCATTTTACGGCCAATATGCCCTGACTTACCCATGCCAGTAATCACAACACGACCTTTACACTGCAACAATATTTCACAAGCCTGATTAAAACTGTCATTAATTTGTGTGGCTAACACGTCTATGGCTTGCTGCTCAATACGCAAGGTTGCTAATGCGCTGCTTTGAAAATCTGTAGGATTAGGCATACGAGTTTGACTCAAAATAATTGATCTGATCTCTTATGAAGATCGGTGATTTTAATCAAAAGATTTGGGGGCATTCTAACATAACTCAATCATCTACACGTTTTTAAATGTATAAGATTTCACAAGCTTATAAAATTCTTGCATAAAACTTTGTGAAAAATGATGCATCAGTTATGATGTAACACTGTTTTTGTTGAGTGTTTGAAAACCCTTATGCAACCGTTTGTTTTATATAACTCTGAGCAACGAAAAAAAGTTGAATTTGTACCTCGCAAAGAAGGTCACATCGATATGTACGTCTGCGGTATGACCGTTTACGATTACTGTCATATCGGGCATGCTCGAGTTATGGTTGCATTTGACTACATTATTCGTTTTTTACGTAGCCAAGGCTGGAATGTTCGCTATATTCGCAACATTACTGACATTGACGACAAAATTATTAAACGCGCGAATGAAAATGGTGAGACCATTCAACAACTCACCACTCGTTTCATTGATGCAATGAACGAAGATGCAGCCAATTTAGGCTGTGCTGCACCTGATGAAGCACCAAAAGCGACTGAATATATCGATCAGATGCAAAATATGATTGGCAATCTGGTCAATAAAGGCTCGGCTTATCCCGCTGCAAATGGCGATGTTTATTTTGAAGTGACCAAATTCGAAAAATATGGTCGCCTCTCTGGCCGTAAGCTTGATGACATGCAAGCTGGCGCGAGTGAACGTGTTGACGTAGAAGTTGAAAAGAAACATCCGTTTGACTTTGTACTTTGGAAACATGCCAAAGAAAATGAACCATCTTGGGCATCCCCTTGGGGTAATGGCCGTCCGGGTTGGCACATTGAATGTTCTGCCATGTCGACTTGCTGCCTAGGCAATCACTTTGACATTCATGGAGGTGGTTCAGATTTAATGTTCCCGCACCATGAAAATGAAATTGCGCAAAGTGAAGCTTCAACTGGCGAACAATATGTAAACTACTGGATGCATGTTGGCTTTATTAACGTTGACGGTGAAAAGATGTCTAAGTCTTTAGGCAACTTCTTTACTATTCGTGACGTGATGGAGAAATTCCACCCTGAAGTGATTCGCTACTTTATTGTGTCTTCGCACTATCGTAGTCCTGTGAACTTCTCTGATGTGGCACTTAAAGAAGCAAAAACTTCTTTAACTCGTTTCTATCATTCATTTAAAGCTTACCAACAAGTGTACGGTCAAACGATAACTGAAACGCTTGATCAAAGCTTTATTGAGCGCTTTAACAATGCGATGTGTGATGACTTCAACACTGCCGAAGCAATGGCGGTATTGTTTGAACTGAACAAAGAATTGAACCGTGCTGTAAAAGAAGAGCAAGCTGACCAAGCAACTGTGCTTTATTCGACATTACGTCACCTCACCAACATTTTAGGTTTGGTACAACACAATGTAGATGATTTCTTAAAATCAGATATTGGACAAGAAGCGCTTACTTTGTCTGATGCTGAAATTGAAGATTTTATTCAACAACGTGTTGATGCGAAAAAAGCAAAAGACTTTGCTAAAGCAGATGGTATTCGTCAGTCTTTACTCGACCAAGGTGTTGTATTAGAAGATACACGTCAAGGTACAGTTTGGCGTCGTGCTGATTAAATGTTCAATTAAATCACAAGAGTGTTGACACTTTAGTGAAACACTCTATAATGTGCTCACATTGCGGGAATAGCTCAGTTGGTAGAGCATAACCTTGCCAAGGTTGGGGTCGCGAGTTCGAGTCTCGTTTCCCGCTCCAAAATTTAAAAACCACTTAATTCGAAAGGATTAGGTGGTTTTTTATTGTCTATTGATTAGTTTTGACTGGTTAAAATGGATATTAAAAATACTTCATGTACAGACTGCTATAACAGCTTATATAGTGCGTTAATAGATTAATGAATGACTAGCCCTTTTCGGGCATTAATCTATTCTCTCTCGTAGCTCACACCAAATATTTCTAGTAAATATGTGTGCAAGGCTATATTGGAAATAAGTCCCTCACTTATGCAATTATTACTAAACAAATTTTTCAATTATTAAGAATAGCTTTTCAACCACTAACTTAGGAAAAACCTCCTAATATTTTGAATTTCCCTCCTTGATTTTGCTCAAGCAACTTTTTGGAGAGAAGTTAATAATGAAACTCCATCATATAATTATTACTCGTAGTGATTATTTAAGGTCTATACTTGAAGCAATTTTTAGTATAATTTTTCAAGCTAAAAATATAGAACCTAATCTTTAAAAAAGCGATATATTTATTTTCGATGCTCCCCTCATTCCAAAGTTTTCATCTATAATACATCAATTCATATTATTGTGATGGTATGTCTTACACGATATTTTAAACATTAATATAAATTTTTATAACTAATTTAACGGTAACAAAATGGCTGAAACACAAAACATTAGTGAGATGGCAAAAATTTTGTCAGAAGAAATCTTTAATTATTTTCGTTGGAACAAAAGCAAGCCAGAAGATATAAATTGGAAATGTGAAAATGATGAACATACTAAAAAGACACACCCTGCTGATGTAGTATTTTACTATGATGATCCCTATACAAACACAAGAATATATATTCATACAGATCTTAAAAGTTTTTCTGAAAGTACTTTAGAAAAATTAGACTTAGATGACGTATTAGAAAGTTTATCCATGCAAGTAGAATGTGCTGAAATAAGTGAAGAGTGGCAAAAATTATTTGCTGAAGAAAATATTGATTATAAAATTCATGGTATGCTTTTTATTTATAACCATGACAATAATTATACTAAATCTTTCACTTCCAAGTATAAAAAAGTTTCCAGAAATATTATTAAAACACCAAAGAGTAGCAGGGTTTATGTTTTAGATCCAAATGATATATTTTGGCTTGATAATGTTGCTACCCATATGAGTAAATTATTAGAAAAGAATGTAATAACCTCAGATTACACATTCTTTTATCCTCAACGCAAAGATCAAGCTACTATAGGTAATAGTAAAGCAGCAACAATTGATCTTATAAAATCACCCTTCCTGATTATTGAAGATAAAGTTAAAAACACTAGTATTATTTTCTATAGACCCGATGGAAGTGAAGTTGATGAATTCGTATATTTAATTGATTATTTACGACATCATCAAATTTTAGAGTCAGGTAATTCAATTAAAATTTTTCAGCTAGATCAAGATAAATTTGCACCTACAAACTTTGTTAATGCAATAAAAAAATGTGAGTCTATCTTAAATATTAAAGATCCAAATCTTTTATTACTAATGAATTCTATAGAGCACCAGAAAATTAAAAAATATACATCACAATTTAGTGAAATTGAAATTGGTATGGGGATACGATAATGAAAAAATTTGGTTTTGATAATTTACTTGTCTCTGATAGAGAGATTTTTGATGCAATATATAGTCAAAAGCAAAAACTTACAGATGATAAATTACTTGAGCTTTGCAAAAACCACGGTATTTACGTCTCTGTTAATGAAACCAGAGAAACTCTCTGCCAATATATTTCTACTCAATTTAAAGATTGGTATAGTTTAAAAACTATTTTAGATAGCTTAAATCATAATGAGAAAAATAGGAAAACTGCTACACTTTTAGTATCAGGTGCCAATTTAGATGACTTTAAAGAGGCAATCAAAGATATTGCTCCTCAATTTGGTGATAACCAAATGAGTCATAAAGGAGTTGGTAAAAGTAAATATGAGGTTAATCTCACGACATCTTCATTAGAATTTAGCAATACTCGCTTAATTCAAAAACCTTTAACAGATCAACAAATTACTGTAGAGACAAATGGGACAGATATTGTTTTAAGGTATGATTCTGAGGAAGTTTTAGAACCAATTATTAATAAAATAGTTCAGAAAGTTGCTGGGACAAAAAGAGACACTTTTAAACAAAAGGAAATTAGTCTTTCGCCAATAAAATTATCTGAATATCGTACTAATTTTTTCCTAAACCTTATTGTTCTTGATGATGATAGATATCTTCTCCATGACGTTAAACGTATGAAAGTCCATCACAATAAGCAAAATACTTCTTTGGAAATAACACAGGAAGAATTAAGCAATGAAAAAGAAGAGAAAGAAGATGGCTTCTTAAAGACAGCTCATTTATCAGGATCTTCGCTCCATACTAACAAGCTTTACCAAGAGTTAAAAAAACTTGGACATTATATTACGGAAATTACATGGACCGTTATTGATACTAAAGAAAACAGGCTTATTGAAATAAATGCAGGTTTTTTAGAACCTAAAGATTGTAAGAAGTTCTTTTACGATATTAAAGGTTATTATAAACAAAATACAAAAAAAACAGATTTCACTTTAGAACGGCATAAAATGCAAGATTCTGAAAAATCTATCTTTCTTAAATTTTTTGATGCTTTTCTATATAAAGTTTATGATCAAATTATAGATGAGTATGAAAATCAATTGGTGAAGAATGATGAGTAAATTAAGCTTTTTCGATGCCTCTTTTTCTCTAAATTTTGAAGATATTGCACAAAAAATTGAAAAAGAAGCTTTAAAAAATGTGAATGAATATATAAAAATCACAAAAAAACGTTCAAATTTTTTTGAAGGCACTTATACGCATATTAAAACAATATTAGAGGAATACATCGATGTACATGGACGAACATCTACCATTGAAAGACTTTATAAAAAAGAAATTATCTTTCGTGTTTACAACAGATTAAACAATAACTTTATTATTATTAATCAACCCCGCAGTATTTTAGATTTAAAAAACTTCCTCACTAAATTATTTAAATTTGATTTTTTTATAAATAAAAAAGATGTAAATTTAAATACATTTTTAAAGAATGAGAGGAATCAAATTCAGAATATCAATAAAATTGATATTAGAGAGATAATTTATCCAGACAATATATTTGCTAAAACAGTTTTTTACACACAAAATCATTCTACTGATCTAATAGAAGCATTAGATCTTTATATAAAATCGAATCATTATAAAATTTTTAAAGTCGAATTTTACTGTGTAAAATTTCCTTCTACTAAAATAACCCTAAGTTATGATTTTAAAATTTCATTTTTAAATTCAGATGTTGAAAATATAATTGATTTCTTTCATAACTGCTTTAATTAATATCTATTTAAATTAAAAATTAGGTATTCTAGCTTCGAATTGATGAGGATTTTGCATAACAAGTTAAATATGAACAAAAACATATTTCCCCATCAAACTCCCCCTATAACAATACCTGACGGTTAAAGAATACGTTCCCTTTCATTTACTCCTTATTAAATTCAAGGAGATCGCATTCCTGTTAGCTATTTCCCACCAACACCCTCAAATATTTTTAGCTAATTCTTTTGCCAAACATTGTTCATGCCATGTAGTTTGGAAGTTCTCGACAGCTTTTGACTTAATGAGAGGGTCTTCAAATAGCTTTGAAGAATATGCAGATTTGATAAGCTCTTGATAAAGTTGTTTGGCTTTTTGCTCTTCAAGATGATTGGCTATGTCATGTAATTCTTTAGCTGGCACTTCATGTTGTCTAGCATCCATCACCCCGCTCGCTGCTTTCTTCACAGTTTCACAGTAATGAAGTTCCATCGCTTCTGATGCTGCATAACACTGAATTGAAATTGCGCTTATAAAGAGGAATATAAATCTCATAATCTCACCTTAATTTGACGCGCAAGGGTACCAACTAATCTCTGCAAATTTAAGTTAAAAAAGGTTATTTTTGTTTTGTCTTATTTTATTTCACCTTTTGCACTTGAGTATTAGAAACTCTCAGCACTGTTCCATCTGCCGCGACTGGCGCCATAAATGGAATTTGTTGTCCTGTTGTTTTATCAATTAACAAAGAATGGCGTTCACCACTTTCAAATAGGTTCTGCTCTCCCCATTGTCGCAAAGCCACAACCACAGGAAACAAACTCTCCCCTTTATGAGTCAACACATACTCTTGATAAGCCGTGCCATCCGAAGCATCTTGCAGTTCAAGAACACCAGCATCCACTAGTTTTTTCAGTCGGTCAGAGAGAATATTTCGCGCCACTCCCAAGCTCCGCTGGAAATCTCCAAAACGGCGCATTCCATCAAAAGCATCACGCACAATGAGCAGTGACCATCGGTCTCCTATCAGATTGACGCAGCGCGCAACAGGACAAGGTTCATCTTTTAACAATGTAGAGTTCGTCATTGAGTTTCCTTACCAATCATCAGTAATAAGTTATCTAGTTGCATTTTAAAACTAGCAGGCTTAACATTCAACTAGTTGCATTTTAAAACCAGATTGAATGGATTTAGGCCATGAAAGCTTCTCTTGCATCTTCAACTTCACGCGCTAAAAACGATAAACCGCTTTCAAGCATGCCTCGTGGCATAATTTTGCTGTTTGCTATTGCAAGTGGTGCAAGCGTAGCAAATGTCTATTATGCGCAGCCCTTACTCGACATATTCGCCAAGGACTTTAATGTTAGTCATGCTGCTATTGGTGGTGTAGTGACAGCCACTCAAATAGGTTGTGCCCTTGCACTCGTGTTTTTAGTGCCGCTGGGTGACCTTGTCAATCGGCGTAAATTAATGGCTATGCAATTACTAGCTTTGATCTCGGCATTACTCGTGGTTGCCTTTGCCCATTCGACGATTATTCTTTTAGCGGGAATGCTTGCCGTGGGTTTACTCGGCACAGCCATGACTCAAGGGCTTATTGCTTATGCTGCGAGTGCTGCGGCTCCACATGAGCAAGGACATGTGGTTGGTACTGCACAAAGTGGTGTGTTCATTGGTTTACTGCTTGCTCGTGTATTTTCAGGGGGAATTAGTGATTTAGCTGGATGGCGTGGCGTGTATTTTTGTGCAGCCATCATCATGCTCATGATTGCATTGCCTCTTTGGAAACGTTTGCCTCATTTAAAAATTCAGCCCGTTACCATGCACTACCCACAACTTTTAGCATCGATGTTAAAACTGCTTCGCCAAGAAAAAGTGCTGCAAGTGCGTAGTGTTTTAGCTTTACTCATGTTCGCGGCATTCAATATTTTTTGGAGTGCACTTGTACTACCGTTGAGTGCACCACCATATAACTTCTCGCATACTATTATTGGGTCTTTTGGACTCGTTGGAGTCGTGGGTGCCCTGGCTGCCGCACGTGCGGGTTATTGGGCCGACCACGGATATGCTCAGCGTACAAGCTTAGTAGCACTCGTAATATTACTGCTTGCTTGGGGACCACTCTCACTCATGGCTTACTCGCTCTGGGCGATAGTGATTGGCATCGTATTGCTCGACTTGGGCGGACAAGCCTTACATGTGACCAACCAGAGTATGATTTTGCGTACTCGTCCAGAAGCGCATAGCCGGCTTGTCGGGCTATACATGCTGTTTTATGCAATCGGTAGTGGGCTGGGTGCAATTAATACCACAGCCACTTATGCCTATGCGGGATGGATTGGCGTGTGTGTTCTAGGTGCAGTCGTTAGTCTGTTCGCATTATCATTTTGGTGGATAACACGTAAAGTCTCTTAAATAGTAATAAGTTTAACTTCAAATAAAACAATTGACAAAACCTAGAATTCAAGCAGAATAAATTCAATCTAAACTTATATTTAAATTATAAATTTAAAAATTCAGAGCTCATAAAGGAGCTAATAGATATTAAAAACATTGCTGTAAAATCAACTTTAACATTCCCAATATTTTGAACTATTATATTTACCTGATTGTCATTTACGTCAGATTTAATATTCAAATCAATATTGTATAATTTCATTAATTCTAATGCTCCTAACAAACTAGATGAACTATTCCACCCCCGTTTCACCCCTTCTACAGGTAAAGTAATTTCAACTTTCTCATTAATATCAAGCTTAATGATTTGACTCGAAGTAAGTCTAATTATATTAGATTTAGTTAAAAAATTGTAAGCTTGCAAATCAGCAAATGTATCACCTAGCTGCATATAGCCATCAATCTGTCCTCCTTCCAATATAAGGCTATCAGTAGAATATCCATTATTATAAATTGCAGGACCATCTTCTACGATGAAACTATTAGAAAGAAATTTAATTCTTAATTTTTTTGAATTATTTAAATATAAAGAAAAGTTTGAATAATTTTTAAATAAATTATTAGAAATCATTAAATCAGTAGAGCTACCCAAGAATAAACTACCTTTAGAAAAATTATCTGAAATACTTGATTCCAAAATATTATTTAAAACAATAGATGATAAATTTTCATTGACTACTAAAATATTATTTGAAATCATTAAATTTCTATGGCTTTCTTTAGTTAAGCCAGTAGTTGAAATACAAGAATTAAAATTCTTAACAATATTGCTTTGTAAAAAAACTTTATCCACGCCAGTGATATTCTCGTAATTTAGACCTGAAACAGATATATGATTAGATTGTATATTTATTCCGATTCTAGGCATAGTTTTTATTGAGTAAGCAATATCGCTTAAACTTATATTATTATTAGCAACAGTAATATTTTTCGCTCCTTCAATATAAACACCTGAGAAAACTGAATTTTCAAAATTATTATTTTTTACCGCTACATTACTGGAGCATTGACCTACATAGGTTCCAATAAAGTCAGTTGAGGCAACTTCTCCTAATTTGATTGCATTTAAAACACTCTCAGACACAAAATATTTATTTGATTGAGATAAACCATTATAACAATATGCATCAATTAAAGCATTTACTAACATATCCTGTGTTTCATTAAAAGAGATCTCTAAATTCTTACATGCTAAACATCTACTCATATTACCTATAATATATTTCCCTTCATTATTTTTATCTAATAATCCACCTACAACCTTATTGTTAGTAATTTTAATATTTTCACACCAACCATTTTTAGGATAAAGCTCATCCCAGATACCTGTGATATTAGGATTTGTACCAGCCATTCCACCTATGACTTTAATTAGATTAGATCCCCCCATATCAAAGGCTATACAGTTTGATATATCTAAATTTTTAACTTTATGAAATACCATAATATTTGAGCTAACAGAGTTTCTTGCAGTTATAAAATTAATTGAATGAAAGCTAATATTTTCCACATACGGGATTGAGTTATAAATACTTTCTAATTCCGGGTCTTCCTCTCTGTTCCTATTGGAGCCAACGATAAAACCATTATGAATAAAATTATTTTCATTTATTTCAGTTGAATCTGAAAAATCCAAAGTACCATTAAAAATTTTAGTAGTACTTGGTACATCTAATTTCTTCAATTTAATACTTAATCCATCTAAATTTATTCCATTTTTAGAACAATTAACTAAAGCTTGAAAATTTTTAGTATAATCTAGACTAGATGATAGTATTCCAGCATCATAAATTGATAAACTTTTTTCTACTCGACACCAATAGCCTATATCTGCCTTAAAAACAGTAACTAGATTTTCTTTTTCTGAGTTATTTTTTTTAAAGAAGAAATATCCACCCCCTTTATTTTCACCAACATGATAAGATTCAACATATCTTACTTCTCCCTCAGTTGGATTTTGAATATTTATTAATTCCGAAATACTTCCTACCACATCAATAATTATATTCATTATTTACCTGTATCTTACTGATCCATTAATAGAATATATATTATTTATCAATAATTTTTATTAAACAACTGAATTCCTAATAACAACGACAACTTATGACGCGACAAATAAGTTATAGTCAGAATTAATTAAAGTAAAACTTAACAGTCGCACCTAAATAACTCCACCTATAACCTATTTAATTCTACAGTTATAGTTAATTACAAACTATAAAAGGCAGTTAATAATATTAAATTTTGTATAATTTTAAAAAACTTCCTAAAATAAAAATTAATGAGCTGTCTCTGCCGCTTTAGGTTTAAAAACCATTAAACAGACAACAATAAAAGCAAATAAAACGAAAGATGCACTAAATCTGCTTAACTCTAATCCACCATGTGCGATAGGTTTATCAAGGATAATCTCCTCGTACTGTACCTAGAGGTCGAGTAAGAAAGAAGGCCAACCAAAATAATAAGGTTCTTGAAATTTTGGTATAAAATTTGAGAAAACATGATGGTTAACCAATAGAAGGCTTCACTTTTTGCAGATTGGATACTTTTTACTGAAATTGTGCCGCAACTTAAATACCAAACAAACAGAGATAAGCCTAATAAAATAAGTAATATTAAGACTCCCTCCTGCCTAGTCCACACCTAAAGTTCGGTCAACGAAATACAAATACCTTTTTTATAGAAGGTGACACGGCGTATCTTGCCTCAAGAAATCTCCATGTCAGCGAATGAAATGAAATCTTCTCTAACAATCTAAATGTTGATATGCAACATTAGTGCATTACTATCAAAATTATATGAAAACCCCTATAGGAACAAAATTGGGTATTAATAATAAATTGATTTGCGCCGCTGTATTTGCCCTTCTTGCAGGATGTCAGCAGCAAGAGGCAAATGAAAATACAAGTGCCGTGAAACTGCCCGTTTATCAATTGAAAGGTGTTTCTACATCAGCACGCTTAAAAGGAATATTGCAGCTCAAACAAGAGTGCCTCTATGTAAACGATATCCTCATTATTTTTCCTGAAAACACTGCTCAATGGGATTCTGAAAAAGAGACTTTAATTTATAAAGGTAAGCTGACTGCTATCGGTAATAAATTAGATATTACTGGGAGTTTTGGTGATTTTGAGCAAGACAACCTACGCATTAAACGTTTAAGCCCAATGTGTGATCATCAGAATATTTGGTTTGCTAGATAACTTACGGTGAAGGGTTTGAATTCAATTTTCGCTCCTCTCAATCTCTAGGCCTTAAACAGAACGATTTAATTCACTCTCAGATTTATATATTTTTCTAACAGGTAACCAGAAATAAATATAGATTAAGAGAATGACCCCACCCAACAATACATCTCCAATTAAATGTGGAGTTTCATGCGTCATTACCAACCCCATAACAAGCATTGCGCCGAAATGAGCAATATTTGCAAACATGGTAAATTCAAAAAATAGATAGTTTTTTAAAGGCTCATTGGCGGCTTTTAAAAGAAACCAACCCCATACCATATAGATGGCTGAGATCATCAACTCGTAAAGTTCACCCCCTCCATGCAACTCTCCCCAGCGAACTAATCGAACAAGAAATTTACCCCATTCAAACTGAAGTAAAATTGCAGGAATATTTAAAAAGATAAGAAGCGCTGCTCCCGCAAAAAACAGCAGAAAGCTAATTCCCGTAAATTTTGCGGCTAGGCTAAATCTCGATATTTTTATCTGATGGTCTGTCGACATCACTTATATCCTCATTGATATAAACGTTAATTTATAATTTTAAGAAGCACGTAATCGACGAGTTTTGAAAATACCCAATCCTTTATCTTTAATATCCAAAATAAAAGATTTGAGTCCATTTTCATTTGGAATTGGCAAGCGCCCTCGCCCTAATCTATGCATTTGACGTGTATACCAAGTGATTTCCAACGCACCCAAGTTATCAATAAACTTAATACCCGTAGTTAACGGTTTAACTTGGTTTATCGTTTCAAGCCCACTTAATAAACGTTTAGCTGCCAACGGTTCAATTGCAAAAATTCGTCCAAGACCAACAAAATCTAAATCGTTATTTGATAAAGCGCTTTCGATCCCTTGCAGACTTCTAAAGCCACCAGTTACCATAAGTGGCACTTTACTAAGTTCACGAACTTTTTTAGCAAAATCTAAAAAGTAGGCTTCACGAGAGATTGTGGAATCTTTAGGTTTACCCAACTGCATAATCGGTTTTTCATAGGTTCCGCCAGAAATCTCGATTAAGTCAATTCCCACTTCATCCAACGCTTGAATAGTTGCCAGTGATTCTTCTTCGGTAAAACCGCCTCTTTGGAAATCGGCTGAGTTTAATTTAATGCTTACTGGATAATCGGGCCCGACTCGATTACGAATTTTCTTATAAACCTCAAGGACAAATCTACGTCGATTTTCGATAGTTCCGCCCCATTGATCTGTACGGCGGTTATGATGCGGAGAAAGGAATTGGCTAATTAAATAACCATGTGCGCCATGTAACTGAACACCACTAAAACCTGCTTTCTTGGCAATTTCTGCAGTGTTTGCATAACGTTGAATAAGGTCTTCAATTTCATCGTGAGTTAACTCTCGCGGTGTGGCAAAAACTGCGGCCATTTTCGGGCCGAACGGCACAGCTGACGGTGAAACTGTTTCTTGATTTAATCCACGAATTGCTTGTTTACCTGGATGGTTTATTTGCATCCAGACATCACTGCCACCAGATTTAGCAACTTCAACCCACTCTTTAATTAAAGCAAAATCTTTTTCGTCTTCAATAATGACATTGCCCGGCTCACCAATTGCTCTAGAGTCAATCATTACGTTACCCGTGATCAAAACTCCAGCTCCAGATTGCGACCACGTTCGGTATAGTTGAATCAGCTCTTTGCTCGGTCGCCCATCTGTATGAGCCAATCCTTCACTTAAAGCCGATTTAATAATTCTGTTCTTGAGTGTAAACCCATCTTTTAAAACAAAGGGTGATGCCAGTTTTAATTCGTTTTTCATCTTAGACCTCCAGCTTTATTTTTTATGCAGTGAGCTTTTGAATATAATTACGAATAGGGATTGCGATTAAATCAGGATGACTCGCAATTCCCCAATGACCCGCATGAATATCAGTACGAGTAAAAGATGAATTTACCCATCTGTCTTGTTTATCTACGATGTGTTGAGGCACAAAGCGATCTTTGGTCATTGATAAAACGTGTACAGGTACCGAGGTATAACGCTTTTTAGAGTTCATTAATGGCTTAAATAGGTTCAATCGATAGAAACCTAACCCACGTACGGCATTTTTGAGTTGATTAGGATGTGGTCTAACTTTCTTACCTTCGAGTTGCGAAACCACTTGTGGCCATATTTTTGATAAGCCCAAATACCAACTTAACTCTGGAATAATTGGAATATTAAAAAACAGCATATAACTCGAAGAAATCATTTGCTTGATAGCAGCAAACTGTCTCGCCAGCTCTTTACTGTTCAGATTTTCTTTAAACCACATACCAGCATGATCAATGCTAGGCGCTAAAGCCGTATAACTTTTGATATATGGTTTTAACTTATCGTCCAAAATCGCTTCCCAACCTTGGAGGGCACCAAGATCATGGCCAATCAAATGAACAGGCTGCTGAGGACTCGTTTGCTCAATAACTGCTTTTAAATCTGAAATGAGATAGTCCATGTGATAACCCGCGTCAGACAACGGAGTTCCTGATAAACCTGTACCTCTTACATCGTAAGTCACAATATGAAAATCTGACTTCAGTAATAAAGCCAGTTCATCCCAGATTTGTGCTTCATCAGGATAACCATGAATAAACACCAGTGTTTCACGATTGTCTGCCGCTGTACCCCACTCATATATAGATAGCGTGACATCAGCAGACTGAATATATCTTTGTTGTTTTTCGATATTCGTATTCATATTAGCTCACCAATCCTTTTTGTATTTCTTCATAAAGTTTGACCGCTGGTGAACGGTTTATATAATCCAATGCAAGCTCTGTTGAACCTTCATAGTAAGGATGATACGAAGGTTTAAAGAAGTTTTTAGCCGTAGTCATAAACCACACAGGACTTGGTACTAATTCTTGAGAACTTGCTTTAAACCATTGTTGCCAAAAACCAAAGCGAGCTAAGCTTTGTTGAGATTTAGGTAAACTACGATCTACTGCTGCAAGCTCCTGCGTGCCTTTGACCATTAAATAAGTGAAAATTGGTGCCACCATACTCATGATTGCAGCACGTAATGCATAGTTACCGCCTAAGTGCTCAAATAAATCGAAAGCAACCGTTCGATGTTCAACTTCTTCGGCACAGTGCCAAGTAAATAGATCACTTACTGCTGGATCACAGCCTTTGTCTTCCCAGTGTGCTTTCGTCAAAGCATATTGACCTAATGCACACGTATAATGTTCAGCAGCAGCAACAATGCCTACACGAAACAATAACCAAGACTTTTGCATACGCTTTGGTAGAGCTTTTCCAAACGGCTTGTCTGCAAGCATGTAATCAAAGAGTTCAATTACGCGTTCGTATTGTTTTTCAATATCAACGCCATAACGTTGAATATATTTTTCGATAGATTCTTTATGCGCTTGAGCATGAATCGCCTCTTGGCGGATAAAAGTTTCTACATCTTTTTTTAATTTTTCATCGGTTACAAAAGGCAATGCCTTATTAAAAATACGGCAGAAAAAGTACTCTCCTCGCACAAGTGTAAAACTGAAATGGTTTACAGCATGACTTCCCATTGGAGATTGTGGCATCCAGTGGAGTGGTGATTCATTCCAATCAAACGCAACGCGACGTGGAAATAAAGGCCATAAAGTTTTAGAAGCCATATCTTTGAATGTGTTTGGGTGCATGTTCTTTTTCTCGTCCTCAAGATATCTACACACTAAGTTCTAAAATAGAACTTGTTAATATCATTAAAGGACAATTCCGATGTCAGAACGGTAAAAATCATTTTATCTAATCGATAGGTCGCAATAAAATGGAGGTCGTACTTCTACTTATGCAAAGTCATTAAAAATAAAAAAAGTAGTGCGTAAGGTGCTTGTTTCAATATTTACATTCAGCTTTTAATGAATTGAGTGAAGTCCTTTTCAACCAAATGAATCTTTACATCAAATTATATGCTCATCATTATTCCAACTTGAAAAGCTCGGCCAGGTAACGGTGCAATATATTTTAAAGGTGAGTTCTGGGGACGTGCTTCTTCATTAAGTAAATTTGTACCATTTAAGAAAATATCAAACGATGCATTCTTTAAATTCAAATTTTTATTAATTTTGAAATCGACTAGATTATATGCAGGCAAAGGGACTTCTTGATTAACATTCTTACCTAAATATTTTGGTTGCGCATAATAAGTACTTGATACTTGTGCTGACCAAGAATTATTTTGCCATTCGAGATAAGATCCATAACGATTTGTTGGCATATTTGGTAAATAAACCCCATCATTGTTCAATCTTATATTCGAAGGATCAGTAGCTTTATTTTTAACTAAATCGGCAAAACCACCAAGCTTTAAGTTTCCATATTGATTAAGATCAAAATCATAATTTGCATCAACTTCAAAACCTGTAATTTGTGTATCTGTCTGTGTCCAATATTTCAAAGGTAAGCGGTTTGCCATAGAGGCACCAGAATGCGTGAGATATATGTAATTATCAAAAACCATTTGGTAACCGACTATTTTTAGTTCAGCTTCTTTCCAATTCACGATCATGCTTAATTCTAAACTTTTGACTTTTTCTGGCTCAAGGTTCTGATTACCCTCTTCTTGGGTCATCACAGAATAGTGAGCATTACTTGAATATAGTTCATTAATTTCAGGAGCACGCTCTGAAATTGCATATTTTGCCCTTAGTTTAATGTAATCATTAATATTTAGTCCTCCCCCTATATAATAATGATTTAAATCGAAAGATTGATTTTCCAGTTTTGAATTACGAGCATTACGCGCTAACTTAAATGTTTGGTCTTGAATTTCATGTTCTATACTCTCAAAACGGTAACCAGCATCAAAATAAAACTTATTAAAATTTAACTGTTCTTGGAGAAATATAGCTTTATTACTGGTATTCACGTTCGGCAAATACCGCTGCTTGCCATCACCTTTAATTTCTCTATTTCTTAAACTTAAACCTAGAGTACCAGTTAAACTCTTAAATGACTTTTGTGTCATTAAAACCTCTGCTAATTGCTCATCGATTTTATATTCGTTGGCTTGCGTTGCACCTAAATACTCACCTGACTTGTTCGAAAGCTGTTGTAGATTGAAGTGTATATTCTCAAAAATAGAAATTGGTTGCTTCAATAATGAATCTAAAGCAAAGCGATTCTGCTCAATTTTCACGCCAATAGGAAGCATCACATAGCGGTCTTGAAATGATTGATTTTGCATTGAAAATCCTGGCACACCATATTCGCTTTTTTTTCGATCTGCGCTTATCCCAATGTAACCTTTATCAAAAAAATATGTTGTACCCACTCCCACATTTTCGCTTTGAGCATAACTATTTCCTAATTTTTTGTAATAATTAGGTGTCACATCACTATTAATCTTCTTTATTGTATTCTGTGGTGTATTAGGAATATATTCAGGATTCTTCGGGTTGATATAGGTTTTTCCGCTCCAGATTGATGATGGTTTATCACTATAAAATGAGAATTCCCCATCAGCCCAATCAGGGTTTTCAGTCATAAACTGATCTATATAAGGTTGTGAAGACTTATTGTAAATATGCTGAATCCGAGTGTCTTTTTGACACGAATCTGCTAATGCACTGTTCACACCTCCAGTCTCAGGGAAAACCTGATTTTCACAGGCATTCGCTTTACTATTTCCTGGAATTTTATACGATGAAATTTCTTGTTTTGAATATCTAATATTTGTCGACCAATTATTTTGATTGTTAATATTGAATTTGAATCCCTTCGCATCTAAATCATTAAACCCTTTTCTATAGGCTATATCTAATTTATGCTCTTTATGTTCTATTTCTTTAGAAATTAAACCAGATTCTATTTGAACACTTCCACCAATTGAATTGCCTCCATAACGGATACTATCCGAGCTTTTATTCACTATAATTTGTTCTGTAAAAAGTGGGTCGAATGGAATGTTAATATCTCCACTTATCGCATTCATCCCACTGACTAATTGACCATCTTCAAAAACACCAACTCTATTACCCGACAAGCTACGAATTATTGGTGCACCTGCATTCGGTCCAAATGCTGAATTTTGCACACCAGAAATTTTTGAAAGAGCATCCCCTAAAGTCTTTGCAGCTTTTATTTCTAACTTATTAACTTCAACTACATTTTCTGTAGAAGATGCTTTTATTCTTAAGGGTGTAAGTTGTGTGACATTATTATATTCCTCAGCCTTAATTTGTTGCATTACAAACAACATACTCAACATACAGGTGGTATAGCGCATTCTATCCTCGATTAAATGAAGTAATGTTATAACATTACATCATTTAATCACTATACTTATCAAAAATCTACAATCTTGTTTTTTGGTATGTGCTTATAAGTGCCTATGAAAAAGACCCAATGTGTCTTGTGTCTGAAAAGGTTAATAAAGAATCAAAAAAATAAGTCAGCTCTAGAGAGCTGACTTATTTTCACCCACTGAATATCTCTGCTTTGAATTGTAAGAATATTCGACAGCTTTAATCATAATAATTGACACGCAAGTGAATCAATTAGTTTTAAATCTTAACTCGGGTGAATTTCTGCCGTTAATCTTTGCAAATCATGACCCGAAGGTGCTTGGTAAACACGTAAACCAAATTCGGGAAGAATCGCAATTAAGTGATCAAAAATATCTGACTGAATTGCTTCATAAGAAACCCATGCAATCGTATTGGTAAATGCATAAATTTCTAAAGGCAAACCTTGGCTTGTAGGCTGTAACTGGCGAACCATAATGGTTTGATTTTGGGCAATTCCCTTGTGCTGGCGCAAGTAAAATTCAACATAGGCTCTAAACGTCCCAATATTGGTTAAACGGCGCTTGTTATAACGAGATTGATTGCTTAAATGCTTATTGAACTCTTCAATTTCAGAATTCTTTGCATCGAGATATTGGTCTAATAATAAAAATTCTTTGAGCTTTTGTTGCTCTTCGTCACTCATGAAATGAACACTGCTTTGATCGAGAAAAAGTGAACGCTTCATTCGACGGCAGCCCGAATTGCTCATGCCTCGCCAGTTTTTAAACGTATCGGTAACGAGTTTATTAGTTGGAATGGTGGTATAGGTTTTATCAAAATTTTGCACAGTGACCGTATGCAGCGAGATATCAATCACATCACCATCTGCATTAAGTGACGGCATCTCAATCCAATCTCCAATTCGTACCATGTCATAAGAGGCAATTTGTACACTCGCCACTAAAGACAAAATAGTGTTTTGGAAAACCAGCATTAATACCGCTGCCATTGCACCGAAACCTGCAAGCAAAGTGAACACATCCTTTTTAAGGAATGTTCCCAAAATCATCAGGCCACACACAACAAATAAAATTAATTTAACGAGTTGTAAGTAACCTTTAATCGGCTTATTTCTAGATTTCGGATTACGCTGATAAATAAGATTGAAGATATTTAAAAGCTCGCTGACCGTAAGTGCGAGTGTAAGAAAGATAAATGCTTGCGCGCCCATTTCTACAAACGAAATGAACTTTGGAGTGAGATGAGGAACCGTTGCAATACCGTTCATAATCACAACAGCAGGAACAATATTTGCAAATTTCTTTATGACGCTATGCTGGGCAAAAATAGATTTATTGGGTGATTTTAGTTTGGTCACCAAGTGGCGAACGCCCCGCACAATAATGCGTTTAGCAATAAAATTTGCTAGTGCTGCAAATAAAATCAAAATGGTGAGTGAAACTAACATTTCTAGCCAAGGATAATGGCTTAACTGAACCCGAATATCGCGGAAAAAACTTAAAAAATCCAAACCTATACACCTTAAAACTTTCTTTTCTAGAATTTTAAGGGCTAAAGCATGTGTTAATAAGACTTGTTTACATATGTAGTCATAAATACAACAACTAAGTTATATACCCTGCTATTTATCTCATTATTTTTAACCTTTAACGATAAGGTTTTATCTGCTTATGTTTTAGATCAAGTACATCAACTAGATCGAACAAATCTGTTCATTTAGAATAATACGTTAAACGAATAATTCTGGCTTTAGTGAGTGAAGTTTTCTGATTTTTTGACTTTTATTGGAGTGGTCTGGTTCAGCTTATTATTTATCTATATTGCTTGGACCTTTTTTCTTAAAAGTCTGGTTCATAGGTTTTTAATTTATAAACGTGGAATGATTACTTCTGCCGAGGTTGTGTATTTTCAGGACTCATTAGCTAAGGTGCAATATCGCCCGTTATGTTATATAAAATTGAAATTTCAAACTGAGCAAGGCGAAATCATTACTGAAAACCTTAAGGTGCTTATTGCTAAACAAAATCACGATCAATATAAGGTCGGTAGCATCATCAAAATTAAATATGATCCACAAAATTTAAAGAATATTTCAATATTGGGAGAGGTTATGGTTTAAGTCATTAGAGATTATTTAAAAAGTACGATAAGCCTTGCGGTGCGCGTCCGTTTAAGCGAGTACTCGTTGTCACTCGCACCAGATTACTCCAAGTAATATTGCAACAATGCTTGATCAATTTTTTGATTAAACAAACATCTTCATGACATGAAATAGGATCAAAACCTCCTACCAAAAGATAAGCTTCTGCGCTAAAACTTAAATTTGCCCCATGAATATGCGCATGTTTCATCTGATCTTTATAATGCGCCAAATACTTCTGCCGTTTGGTTGTAGATAGATGACTTAAGTCATCTAGGGTCACCGTACCGCAAATTGCATCTGTGGGTTGATGCTGGATTTGATAGTGCAGCCAATCAGGACTGACCACCGTATCTGCATCCGTACATGCAATCCATGTCACGCCACGCCCAATTAAATGACGAATTCCTAGATCTCGTGCTTGCCCAACACAGGCGTAGTTACATTCAATCCAATTGATCTGATGGCTTTGTACAATCAACCGCGACTGATCTGTACAGTTATCGAGTACCACAATCACTTCTACGTCATAACCGCTAATATTATTTATAGCGACCTGAATAGAGTGCAAACAGGCAGATAGATAGTGCTCTTCGTTATGGGCTGGAATGACGATACCTATTTTCATCTTAATTTTTCCTGCTGTGCTAAAGAGGAAGTCTTGGCCGTCCATAGATCAATCATAAAATCTGGATCGTTTAAACTGAGATAGTGATGAAATGGAAAAAGTTGCTGAAAACCTTGATGGACTTGTTCTGCATTTAATTCAAAATCTTGAATTTCATGACGCCAATGACAGCACAGAATCTCACCATCGTCATTTAAACTATGTTTTAACTTTTCAATAAACTGATGCAATTCATCAGCAGATAAGTAATAGGCCATCTCACTAATTAAAATGAGATCGAATTTTTGAATTGAGTAGTCTTCAGGTATTTTTCTATTTTCAACAACCACATGCTCAAACTCTTTTAGGCGCTCGGACGCTAAGCGAACAGCACTCTCAGAGACATCTATACACAACAATTGCTCGGCTCTTTGCGCCAAATGAAAACTTAAATGTCCATTTGAACAGCCCACTTCTAACACTTTTGAGTAACGAGGTTTTGTCAGCAGCGCGAGACAAATTTGTCTTTTACGAGCTTCATACCAATGAGAGTCATAGCCCCACGGATCACTGTTATGACGATATAAATCTTCAAAGTACATGCGAGAATGAATCACTCAAATAAACCTCATAAGGCATTAAAAGACGTTTAATTGCACTTTGGGAGAGAACCGCAGCATTGCCCGTGGTTTCATCTGCTTCAAGTTGGGTTTTAAACTGCAAAATTGCTTGATGTTTTTTAGTTAGCTGTTCTTCGGTTAAGCGGTAGGCTTTTGCTCGGTACCAATCAATTCGTGAGTCTAAAGGCTTTGCCCAATGCCAAGCCCAAATTAATACGTGTAAACATAGAAGTCGCTTAGCGGTTGCATAAGCTTGTACGGTTTTACCTACTGCTTCATGGTCTGGATGACCATCAAAGGCATAGCTACAAACTAGAATGTCATCGGCTTGAACGATCTGCTCTAAGTTCTGCCACAGTTGATCGGTTTGCAAATAGATCTGACCATCTAATAAATTAAGCTCTACATGCTCGGTTGACTCTGCTACCCCTAAACAATTTAATGCTGCCAAGCTTTCTTGCGGACGAAGAATGTTGAGCTGATCTGGAGGATATTTTGTAGAGTTAGGATGGCTTTGGGTGCCGTTAGTCACCGCTAAAATGAGGATCTTACAATTCAGCGCAATGAGTTGTTGCATTCCCCCCCCGCAACCAAGTACCTCATCATCAGGATGTGGAGCGACAATCACCACTCTTTTAGAGCGAAACAACTCAAGATCTAAAGCCGCTAAAGGTTGTTGTTGAAATGCATTTAACCATTGCTCTTTGGTCGTACCCTCACCAAAAATAACGCGGTCTTCGACCAAAGGATGTTTTAAAGTTCCCATAGGCTTTGGTCCGATAAACAAAGTTCTGTAATTTGTTGGTAATCAAAAGCAGCATGACTCTGTCTGATAAACACAGGCAAATCAGCCATGAGCCGTGCAAAAGTAGCATCTTCACAAAAAGGACGAGCACCTAACGCTTTCCCTACTCGCTCAACTACACCCAGACAGCATTGTTCTGTTTGAGCACGTAATATTCGTATTTCCCGTTCATGATTTAGCATGGGTTTGCTGTCAATCAGTTCAGCAACATATTTAAAATATTGCTTAGTAATTTCTAATTGATGAGCGACCTCGCCTAAATACAATTTTTTAAAAGGATTTGGACTGACCTGACAACTTTCTTGTAAAAAACCAGCTAAACCAACGGCGGCACCATACCAACAAGCGGCAACACCTGCTGCACCATGCCAAAAACCTGAGCGTTTTAAATAACTATTTGGATGACCAATCAATTTAACAGGTGTATTTTCAAAACTTACTCTTGCAGTCTGTGTCGCATCCATTCCGACTGCATGCCAGTGGCTTAAGTCCGTGCTAATCGAAGAATCACTTAAGTCGACAATACAAAGCTGAGCCTGCCCTTGTTGATTTTTAAAACTCATTAAAACTTTTTGAATAAACTCTGCACCAGAACACCAAGGCTTTATGCCCTGACATAGGTTATCTTTCACTTGCAACGGAGCTGGTCCACCGTCTGCTGCCCAAACAGCCCAAAGCTGGTCACCTATTTCTTGCTGATAACCCAACTCATATAAAATGCTTACAGCATCGCAATGTGACTCAAAAAGCTTCGCCAAACTTAAATCGACTCCAGCAATCTGAGCAAAAAGTTGCCAGCGCTGATAGGTCTGACCCGAAGCTGGATGAGGTAAATTTTTGGCTAAACTTACCAATTGAGAGAGTAAATCTATACGAAGCTTACTTTTATCTTCAGCCGAGGCAGATTCAAATTCACTCAAGATACTTAATATCGTCACATTTATAGGTATTTTAATATTCATTGCAAATAATTATTTATAAGACTTGGTTTAACCTTATCTAAATACTTCTGTTTAAATAAACATGTAAATTGTAATAAAAAGATAAATATTATTAGTTTTATATCTAATTATTTCATTGTTACTCAAATATATTTATTAAGTGAACTTATAAACCCATCCTGTAAGGTTTATTAAAAACCCCACATTTACCCGCTTATTTAAAGTAATTTAGGTCTTACCATTTTTCTATTTTTAAAGAAGAGGTCTAAAATGAGCACTTTAAATATTAATGATATTAAAAAACACGCAGACGTTATTGCTTCTTGTGGTACTAAAGTAGGTACAGTCGACCATCTAGAGGGTGAAAACCAATTAAAGCTGACTCGAGACGAAAGCGGTCAACATCACCTTATTCCTACTGGATGGATTGGGGAAGTGAAAGAAAACCAAGTCATTCTGAATAAAAATTCAGAAGAAGTTAAAGATCAGTGGCAAGCGATCTAGACTTTTAAGCACGATACGTGACTTAACCTGAACTTTATAATAAATCGTTTCAGCTTATAAAAATGAATAGGCTTAAAAACTTTACAGCCTAACTCCCCGAACTGAAGGCTCCTTTTCATAAGGAGCCTTTTTTTATTTATGAAATCTCTGACTTAGACCATTTGTATCTCTATAAGCCTTTGGTTGGATGTTTTTGTCCTTTACTCACATGGTGATCGATTTTACTTAATGCTAAAAATTGTCCATTCGCATTAAATGAACAATTATGAATAGGGTGACGTATATGATCACAGGGAATCATCAACTTAAAGCAAGAAAAGTACATTTTGATTTTGCCGAGTCGTCTGTCTGTTGGATGCCGAATGATCCGCTCTGCTCACATGTAGCAAATGGCATTAATATGCTCTTGCCGGCTGGTGAATTTTGGTTTTGCCGCGTGTTTAATAAAACCCTTCCCTTGATTACCGATGAAACATTAAAACAAGAAGTGATTGGCTTTGTTCGCCAAGAAGCGGCGCATGCCCGTGCCCATGAAAAAGCCCAAGACTTTTTACGAGAAAATGGCTACGACATTCAAGACCCACTCAACCGTGCACATTTTGTTTTTAATATTTTATTGGGCGATAAACCCTTTGGTCTGCCGCTTGTAAAAGGCAAAAAACTTGAAGAATATTGGTTACTTTTCCGAGTAGGTGTGATTGCTGCAATCGAGCACTTTACGGGCACTATTGGTCAGTGGACACTTGATAGTAAGTCTTGGGATAGCGCTGACCCTGCAATGGCAGATTTATTCCGTTGGCATCTGGCTGAAGAAGTTGAACATCGATGTGTTGCTTACGATTTATTTGAGCACCTTTTAACAAACAAGTTGGGTTTTTATGTGTCTCGCCAAGTCATTATGGCGGCTATTTTCCCACTGTTTATTTACTTCCTTGCCGATTTTGCACGGAGTCTAGGCAAGCAGGATTTAGAACACGAAGACATTCAAAAATTGATGCGTCGTGGCTTCTTTAATTTCATTCGTGAATTTGAAAAAACTGCGACTCGCTCAGACAACTTACCGACCATTAAATATTTATGGAAAGCGACATTAAGATGGGTTTCTCCAAAATTTAACCCACTTCATGAAGGTGACACCGAGCAAGCTTTAGCTTATATGGCTCGTTCGCCTGCCGTGCAATATTTTGAAGGAATGACACAGGCTGCAAAACCTGCGACATTAAGCTAAGCAGCTATTTTATTTAAAATGAAAAGCCTCCTTGTTTGGAGGCTTTTTCTTAAGTAAATTTTGTCGCTTAAGCAAAATTTAAAAAGAAATAATCCAACAACCGATCTCTTTCATCTACCGCATTTTTATCTAAAAGCTGGACCATTGCGCCATCAATCATAAATAAAAACATGTAAGCATCTTGGATGGAGACCGTAGCTTTTAAGGTTAAAAGCAACTTATAGATTTCGTTAACAAACCAGTTTCTATAGTCAACTACAACTTTATAGGCAACTGGATAGAGCTTTTCAATTTCAAAAATTGCTTTAAAGGGTAAACGATAAAAGCCATTTAAGTCGGCATGTAAAAGGTAAATCTGCTTAAGTTTATCGAGCACCATTTCTTCACGGTAAGAATTAACAATGGAAAATACTTTTACTTTGAGCGAGTCTTTTTGAAAAGTGAGACACATCTCGATGAGTCGTGCTTTTGAGTGAAAGTCGTTATAGAAAGTAGCTTTGGGAATTTTGGCTTCGGCAATAATCCGGTCGACACCGACTTTATGAAAACCATCTTGATTAAATAAATCTTTTGCTACGTGAAGCACGCGCAGTGCTCTAAATGAAGATTCTAAATTTGGCATAGGAATACCGTTTAAATAATTTTTTGTTGTATCTAAAAGAGATAGAAATGCCGTCACTCTTAAAATGAGTGCTAAAAACAGGCATGCAAAAGCAGCACAAAAATGTGCCTAAGCTATCTCAGGTTTTATTGTTGCTATGATTTTTTAGTCGTAACGAGCTAAGGTTGTAGAAAACCTAGAGTCGGTTAAACCGTTTTAAAGACCAGTTGGGCGGTATGGCAGAGAGTTTGGCAAAGGCCAATAAAGAAGAAATAGTACGCATAGCGGACTCCTAGATGAAATAGAAGTTCTACCGAATTACTGTCAAATAATTATGGTGGCAGAACGAAGGTGGGTTGACAGACCAGTCATCTAGGAACCGGCACGCACAAGGCGTCCCACCTCCGTCCTACCGCTACGAAGGGGGGACGAACGAGTTCGCCACCAAAAAATTACTTTCTTGGTGCCCTAGATGAAAAACAGCCTGTCAAAGCCGGCTGGCGATGTAGGCCAGCAGGCAAAGCATAATCGGAGAGGTTTTAGGTGTCAATGTGATATTGGCTAGAAAATAATTGAATAAATATTATTTTTCATTGGATTAGAAATTGATTATTTAGTAAAAATAATAATAGAACAAAAGAGGGTTAGCAGACTGGGCATATAGAACCAGCACGCACAAGGCGTCCCTCTCTCATCCTGAAACGAAGAATAATAAGAGAGATTTTAAGTGTCAATGTGATATTCGGTGAATTCTTAAAGTTTATTTTTTATTTTAAATTATATGCTGTGATACACCGATAAAATGAATAATTAAATCCATTTTATCGGCTTACTTACAAGATTTTTAAGATTCCATTTTATTTTCTAATATAGTTTGGAAATTCTTTTAAAACCGTATTACATAATTGGCCTTTCGCATCTCCTCTCTTGCGTGCTTCAAATTGGTCCATACCTAATCGCATAACTTCTCTACCGTATTTCTCACCTAGTTCATGTTTAGTACATTTGTCAGCTTCATGAACTAATTCTTGTGAAGTATAGTGATAGTTACAATCAAGTTGAGCACGGCTTAAATAACCATGTAGTTGTACTGTTCTCTCGCAACTTGATCGCTGTATATAAGTTTTGGACTCTTGAGCCGCATAAACTGAGGTTCCTACCAATAAAGTGAAAGCTGTTACTAAAATATTACGCATTATTTCCCCGATAAAATTATTAAAAGTATTAGTGGCAATGTTGCGGGCATATTAAATAATAATTGTTTACAAGTGTCTATTAATAATAAGAAAATTGGATAAATCTATTTCTGTTTTGAATACTTAATCACATTATTAAATGTTGTTTGATTAAGTTTTATCAAATGAATGATATTAGATTGATCTAATACCCAGCTATTCAAGAAAAGAGTTCTAGTAATGTTCAATTTATTTCTTATCTACTAAAACCCTTACTCATTAGCACTTTAAAATCCTAGTTTCTTAAAGACGAAATAACCCACATGGCTTTCAAAGCTTCCGTCCTTTTGGATTTTGAAATATTTCTTAACGAGGTCAGATGAACCTTCCTGCAAATAGCGTAAAGTTTTGACTTGATCTTCAGGAGTTTTCATACGCTTTACCCAACTATCAAAGTCTAATGAGAGCGTTTGCTTGTCTAAGCCCACTAAATCAAAGCCTGCATCTTCAATAAAATAGACCCACTCTTTCACACTATAGTTTCGTACATGACTTGGGTCTCGAATAGTTTCGATTGTCTGTAAAAACGTATCTAATATAGGCAAACTAGAACTAATAATGTCTACAAAAATAACAATGCCATCTGACTTAAGAACGCGGTTTATTTCTTTCATGGCAGTCGGAACATGCTGCCAATGATGAGCTGAATATCGGCTAATCACGACATCAAACTGTTGATCACTAAAAGGCATATCTTCGGCAATGCCCTGCTGCACAAAGATGTTTTTTAATTTGCGTTGGCTAGCAGCCTTAGAGACGGTGTCTAACATTTCATGAGATAAATCGTAGGCAAAGACTAGGTCAGCATGTGGAGCAACATTATAAGAGACATGACCACCACCACAGCCTAAATCTAGAACGACAGCCTTTTCATATTTCTGAATTTCATGAATAAATTTATTAAATTCAATTCCTTCAGAATGCGCTTGGCTATTCAAATAGTCTAAAGATTTATTTTGATATTGTTTTTGGTTTATATCGTGCTGGGTGATCATAACCTTGCTTCCTACTTTGCAATGAAATCACCATAAAGGAAAAGTTAGATAAAAAATAATGATTAGTTTTTCTTCAATTGATAAATAAAAGTTATTATTTAATTTATTTTAATACACAGTAAGCACAAAATTTTAAAATCCTTAAATTCAATAGACAGCTATACTGGCGTTATCTAAAAATTCTACAAAAACAGAAAATGCTAAAAGCTATTTTATTTGATTTAGATCAGACTCTACTTGACAGAAATACGTCACTTAAAAAATTTGTTGAATGGCAAGTAAACTTTTTCCAATTGGTATCACAGAAGAATAAGCAAAACTTTATCACTCGATTTATTGAATTAGATAACAATGGAAATGTCTGGAAAGACTTGGTTTATACCCAATTGCTTAAAGAATTTAATATCAAAAACTTTAACGTCGAGACCTTGCTGAACTCCTACGTTAATGACTTTAATAAGTTTTCTTCTTCATTTGAAAGAGTTCCTGAAACAATTCAAAATCTTTATAACAAAGGATATAAATTAGGCTTAATTTCTAATGGGAAATCCCCTTTTCAAGAAAATAACTTTTATGCACTAGGTCTTAAGGAATTTTTTTCTACAATTATTGTTTCAGAGGCTATAGGCTTACGCAAACCCGATATACAAATATTTGAACATGCATGTAAAGAGCTGGGCTTTATTCCTAATGAATGTATTTTTGTAGGTGATAATCCGAAAGCCGATATTGAAGGTGCTAACAAAGCCGGAATGAAAACGATCTTTTTCCATCCTGACCCTTCCATTGATTATCCTTTAGCAGATAAAAAGATTCACCATTATGATCAGCTAGAAATAGCAATTAACAAATTAGAGAATTCGATTCTTTAACAATAGATTTAAGAACTTATAAGAAATCCGCAAAGAGCACTGTTTAGTCACCCTTACTGAAACAGTGCTCTTTGCTCCATCACAACCCTTATCCAGAGAGGTTCGATGCATAGAACTAGTGTATGTACCTTTAACTCAAAATGTTTCCTGTATTTTTTAATATTTTTAAATATTCTAAGCATAAAAATGAAGTATATTTAAATTTATCAGAAGATTCTTCTTTGGTTTATATTTTGAACAGAACAGAATACACACTAGATCGCATAGATCGGAAAATTTTATCTGCATTACGTGGAAATGGCCGTTTAACCGTTGCTCAATTAGCAGAAGAAGTCGGTCTTTCATCCTCACCATGCTGGACACGACTAAAACGCCTAGAAACTTTAAAAATTATTGAAGGCTATACGGTAAACGTAAACCCAAAAGCGATTGGCATTCATGAAGTATTCTTTATAGAAATTACTTTAGAACGCCATGACGATGAAATGCTGGAAAATTTCAGCGAAGCATTAGCCGATATACCTGAAGTTGTAGAAGCTCATCTGGTTACAGGTGATTATGATTATTTGGTGAAAGTAGCTGTAAAAGATGCTGACCATTACGAACGTTTTTTACGAAAAAAACTCTATTCAATTAAGGGAATTCGACACACCCGTTCGACCTTTGCCCTGCGCCCTCTTAAATCTGCCAATACCGCCGATTTAATGTTGATTGAATAAAAGGTGTAGCGTCTATAGATCATCAAATTAAGTTATTGATCTAGAATTCTTATTAAGTTAAGCGACTAAAAACATAACAGATTTAGACTCTGTTATATTTTTTTTAAAAAATTCTGTATCTATGATTACAGCCTCCTCATCTCCATAATAAAATTAATCTGAATTGGAGGCATCGCCATGAACATTTTGAAGAAAAAAAATAAGGCCAGTTTTGTATTCTTTATTATTACTCTCTATTCTTTTATTGGGTTTGGCTTAGGTTATATTATTTGGGAATACTTTTTAAAGACCTAGTTTGCTAAAGAATGTTTAACCCACCTCAGAAATAATTTCTGAAGTAATTTCTTTGCTACGATGATATGCGGCCTTCATAGCTAAACGTATATCATCTGACACATTGCCTAATTCAAACATTCGTAAAGCAGATTCGGTAATCCCGTTTGCTAAAGTGACCTTACTACATAAATCCGCAGGTGAGACATTACTTTTACGAATCATTTCAACTGCCCCACTGGCTGCTTGAAGCGCAAGATCTAAGGCAAATTGCTTATCTAGCCCTAGTGAAACGCCCGTCTTAATCATGCTATCTAGAATATAGAAAAAGTAAGCTGGCCCTGAACCTGATAATGCAATAATGGCATCACTTTGTGTTTCGGACTGCGCCCAAAAAGTCTGTCCCGTTGCAGAGTACAACGTATCAATTAAGTCTTTATCAAGCTGATCCATTTGCTCTGAAGCAATGAGCACATGAGTACCCGTGTGCGTAAGCACAGGCGGATTTGAAATCACACGAACGATTTTTTTTGAACCGGTAAAACTCGATAGATGCGCAATATCAATCCCTGCCATCATAGAAACAATAATCTTATTGGTTAACCATTTTTTAAACGGCGCAAGTGCCTCTTTTAATTGTTTCGGATCGAGTAATAACACAACAATGTCAGCTTTTTTTAAACCATTCTCTTTTTGCTTCAATGCATTTATATCATTAATTTTTTTCTCTTCAATTAAATGTATCTTTTCTTTTTTAAATCCTTTTAAAACCATGCCACCTATTAACGCTAAAGCTAGATTACTACTGCCAATAAAGCAAATATTAGGTTGTACTTCATTTAACATTTAAAACATTTTCCTTTCTAAGGGATGCTACAACAGTAAATATTATCTATAGTTTAATTATAAATATTGAATTAAAGATATCCATCTAAATAAAGAAACAACTCAAATAAAATATATTAAATTGGGGTTTCATTTTACTTACACAATGAATAAAAAACTCCAACTCAAACCCAATGTATAACTATATTTAGAAAAAAACATATCTGAATTGTTAAAATATGCAACTATTTTCCAAAACTCTGTAAATTACCACCTAATACATTAAAACAAAATATTTAAATACAAAATCTTAAGTTTTTCTGTTATAGCCATTTTGATTAATTTAATAAAAATATATTATATTAAATCGTAATTTTTTAAATTAAGAGGCCATAACAAAGGCATTATGATTTATTAGTTAAATATTTTCTTTTTTAAAATTATCTCGGCTTTTCTTATTGCTTGACTTAAATCAACATCTTCACATACCCAGAAGGTAAAAATTTGTCCAAACAAGTGAAAGTGTTGTTTAATATATTTAGAACTATTGTCTGAATAATGCTCTTCTATCTTAAAGAAATCATTATTGTTTTCTATTTTCTGACCGTCAAAAATACCGCCAATACAAATATCCATTTTAATACTACATACCTAATTGCTTATATTATAATATAAAATATAGAAGCATTTCTTAAACTATTATTTTTCGCTTCTTCTTATTTTAAATATAATTTTCGTTAAAATTTATAAAAAACCCACAAAAGTAAAGTGGGTTTTTTAAACTCTCTAAAATGTGATACTTTAAATATAATTTATTTAAAAGTACTCATGCATTTTATTTAATTATGAATTTTGAAGAATCACAATATTTGAAGCCTGTGGACCTTTTTTACCCTGTACTACGGTAAACTCAACACGTTGACCTTCCAATAGAACTTTAAAACCTTGTGTTTGAATATCAGTAAAATGAGCAAAAATATCTTTACCTTCATCAGTCACAATAAAACCAAAACCTTTAGTTTCATTGAACCATTTTACTGTACCAGTAGTTGTAGACATATCTTATATCCTGAATCTTAAAATATTATAACTTATTATTGGGTAAACCAATTTAACTAAAAAATAGACGTCAAAACTTAAATATCTGAAAAACCCAAGGATTATAAATAAAACTGCGCAAATAGAAATTTATAATGACATGAATATTTTGTTAGTTATTTTCGATAATACACGCTTCGGAAGCATTTGCAATCGATATTCAAATAAGAAGGCTTCCATACTCTCACGCCCTCCTATTTCATATTGATTTCATTAAATTTTATTTCATTTAAAAATCAAATTTTGTTGCATTTCAAGTGAAAGAAGTAGCTTTACTACACATCATAAGACCATTAATAAAACTTCTGTTCACCAGCAGGACGTGTCTTAAAACGTCGATGGAACCACATGTATTGTGTAGGAGCAATACGAATTTGTTTCTCAATAATTTTATTGACTCTTTCAGCATCACTCACTTCGCACCCACTCGGAAAATTCTCTAATTTAGGTTCTACGAGCACATGATATTGAGGATTTCTAATATCACCACTTCTGTAAAAGTACAGAGGTACTGCTGCTGCTTTTGAGATATCCATCAGTCTGCGGTGGGCTGTGACAGTAGCTGCCTGCACCCCAAAAAATGAGGCCATTACCCCTTGTTTTAAGCCAAAATCCTGATCTGGGCTATACCATATCGCATGACCATGTTTGAGATTTTGAATAAGCCCACGCATGTTGTCACGAGAAATCTGGTTTTTATAGACTCTTGCACGACTACGATGAATCAGAAAATCTAAAAAGGGATTGTTTTGAGGTCGGTACACCACGTCCATATTAAAAAATAAGGTACAAGCGGCTCCACCAGCATCTAAAAGCGTACTATGAGTACCTAATAGAAGTACGCCATTTTCTTGATTATTGGTTAAGTTCTCTAGTCCATCTATATGAACGCGGCTTTTAAACCAGTTTGGGCTGTACCAAGCATTTAAAGCTTCAAATACACCCGTTATTGTATCTACAAAAACCTGTTTGGCTTTATCTTCAATTTGCATAGATGTTTTTTCAGGAAAGCATGCCTCTAAATTACGTAGTGTTGTTTTTCTTCTTGAACCTAAAGATTTCCATGCTATTTTTGATAGAAGATCGGCGAGACGCCATTGAATAGCCCAAGGTAACATGGCAAATAACATCAAAATAAAAGCTAAAAACCATAAACCCCAATATTTAAACGATAAAAAGGAAAATCGAAATTCGCCAGATTTAAACTGCCGTTCTATTTTCGTCATATTGTATATTTCTTGAGGTGTAGACTTAGCATACTAACACGCCCAATCATTGGACTTGTATGTTTATGTTGCTCTCCCTTTTATATTTTTATATACCCTATCTATGTATATAAATGCATATTTTATTTCGAAACTTTCAAATTTTAATATTTAATCTATTTAATTCTTAAATATACATAACCTTCTGTATACATAAATTATTTTCTCATTTAAAGTAATCACACAATCTTGCCTCAATTGATAAATAGGATATATCAGCGTGAGCGGTCTTTTAGTTTTTATAACAATTGCATTTCTTACCCTATTAAGCCCCGGCCCGGGCGTTTTATTTACTGTCACAAATTCAATCAATTATGGTGTTAGAACCGCTTTATTCGGTATTAGCGGCTTAATTATTGGTATGTTTGTAATTGCTGTAATTTCCGCGAGCGGTGTAGGTCTTATTATTACGAGTAACCCTACTATTTTTACGGTTTTAAAATTTATTGGTGCATTTTATTTAATGTATCTGGGATATAAAAACTTCAGTAAAAAAACGCCATCGCAAGATTTAATCACTGATCAGCAAAGCGATAAGGATGTAAGTAAATCTAAACTCTTTTATCAAGGCCTCCTCGCATCATTGCTTAACCCAAAAACCATCGTGTTTTTTATTGCGTTATTCCCTCAATTTATTGATATAAAGAAAGAAATTTTAACTCAGTTTTTAGTTCTATCTTTAACCTTTTGTTTTATTGGTTTCTTAATTCATTTGGTCTATGCAAATTTCTCTTCAATTTTTAAAGAAAAGATGTTGGCTGGAAATAATTTTTCTATACTCAATAAAGTCAGTGGAGCTGTTTTCTTTTTACTTGCAATTTTACTCATCGCACAATAAATCATTATTTTTCAGAATTATGCTTTAAAAGCCTTAACTCATGTTTAGACTTTTAAAGCATTTTTATTATTCAGCATCTTTTCATCTAATTACAATTTTTACAACGACACCCTGTTTAAAACCCATCCATAAAAGAAGTCTTCATAGTTTGGGTTCTTCTCTGTAATTTCGATATAGTGCTGCCCTTGCATAATATTTAAAACGCGTAGTAATACCGTTTCTCCATCTTTATTACGCCTGTTCAAATAAGTACTCAGTGCTTGAAAAGTCAGAGGACCATATTGGCCATCTAAAGCAAGCTTGGGCCAGCCTTCCTTCCCCTGCTTATTTAGCAGATTTAAAGCACGTTGTAACAAGGGCTTTGCAAAGTTGACTCCGCAATTTATAGCTGTATCAAATAACTCTTCTGCAATAGCAGGGCTAATCTCATTGATCTGATCAAATTGAGGTTCAAACCAATATTGTTTTTTATAAATAGATTTGGCCACAGCTAAAGGTAAATCTTGCATATCACCTTGATAGCCGTTCGATCGAGCGACTGCCTCTGTAATGCCAAATTTGGTGGCATGCCCATGGTCTGATGGATGATTAACATATCCACCTTCTCTGTCTATGATTGCTTCTAAGTATTGGTCAATATTCATTTTATTTTACCTTTATGATTGAAACTGTTTTTAGCTATTTTGAAGATCATCTTTCGCTTTTTTTAAGTCTTTCATGACTTCCACAATCGTTTTACCTTCTTGTTTATTAATGAAGTTAAATATCCATCTCACAATCGCCCAGCCCGGCAAACCGCAAATAAAGAAGAATCCACATAGTGTGATCATTCCCCAAATGTCCGATACCCATTCATGTAAATTCCATTTCATGATAATAAATGAGCCACCAGTTAAGCTTGAAACCACTGTACATATCAGTCCAACAATCCATTCTTGTGGTGAACGAGGGAAACGCATCATCAACACGACTGCCACAACTAAGCTGACTGCTAAAGCCACCATAATTGCAATGCTATAAAAATTTAAAAAGGTGGTTAATCCACTCATTGGAACTGTTTTCATCATCTTGTCCTGCTTTAAAGGGTAAAACTTGAAAACTCGCCACTCTTACCAGCTTGTTGTTTTTCAGGTTTTATCAATACCCTTAGTTTTCTTTATTACAGTCAATAAAAAACACTAACGCTTTTTTAACCGCGCTAAATCGCAAGACGAACTTATCCTTGACCCCATATTTTCAGGGGTCCAAGAAAGAATGTTTGTATGCTAAAGCCTGTTAGTGTGCACTGTTTAAGGCTTGTTCAATCAACTCAATCACGGTGATTGCACCTATCGCTTTTTGCATAGAGACTTGATCATCGAATTCGAATGCATCATCTTCAAGCTCACTTGCAATTTGCCTTGCCTCTTCAAGTGCCCTTTTTATTTTTTGTACCTTGTATTTGTTTACGTCTTTTGCAATTGTTGGGGCATATCCTCCACGTTTTGCATTTTTAAGTTGTTTAGCTCTGTTCTGCATTGCTGTAGTCATTCACTATCTCCAACTCACACGTTTAGTAAGGTATCTTTATCGTTTGTTATTCTTGAAGTTTTGATCCATTCTTTGAGCAATATAGCTAAGCTATGACTACAAATGTGTGTTCAAAACGTTTCATCTGGTGCAACAAACATAAATAACTAAACGGTATGCATTTAAAGCATTAATTTAAAAATAGATATTTCCTTTTCTAAAATTGTAAAAAAGTATGAAAGTGCTTAAATTTAAGCTTTTTTCGCACTTTAATTTTTTGACCAAAAAGTTCAAATAAGGCTTTGCCGTATATCGGAAACTTTTGTTAGGACTCACAATCTTTGCTAAATTCTTCATGTTCTTGATACCCTTTATCGACGAACATTAAGCCTGATCCACGGAATCGGGCTTTTTTTATTCCAATTTTTGTTTTGATAGCCTACTTGTAAATAATAATTGAGCTATCTCCGTTTTATTTTGCCTCTTATAGAAACAAAATAAATTTAGCTTCCATCTCAATACGTTGATAAGCCTATAAATAGAGTCTCAAACTCTACTTAAACTTTATCTATTCATCTGAAGATATAACTGATATTATAACTATAGTTATTAATAGTCAATAACTATAGTTGTTTTACTAGATATAACTTTAGTTATATATTTGTTATAAGTTTGCTGGTGTAACCATTATGGCTCTTAAAGATCGTTTAAAAGATTCCAGAATTAAAGCGAAGAAAACTCAGGCTGAAGTCGCAGAGGCAGTAAAGATGTCTCAGCCTGCCTACCAAGCTTTAGAGTCTGGAAAAAATTTAAAATCTGCGTTTCTTCCACTTATTGCCCAATTTTTAGGTGTAGATGGTTATTGGTTAACGACTGGAAATACAGAAGACTCTTTTAAAGAAAGTGATGTATTTAGTCCTACTGTTGTGAGTGCTGAATCCTCCGATCAATATGCCTGGATTGAAGTAGTAGAAGCTAGTTTTTCTTGTGGTACAGGTGAGTCGATCGAGTTCCACTTCGATGCAATTAATGGGAAAATTCCTTTTCCTGCTTCATTCTTTAAAGAAAAAAGAGTTGCTCAAGAGTGCATGCGCATTATTAAAGCTAAAGGCGATAGCATGACAGACTACATTAAAGATGGAGATTTAGTCGGTATTGATATTTCTCAAACTGAAGTGATTGATGGCGAGATTTATGCGGTTTACTTTGCAGGCGAAGGGATGATTAAGCAAATTTTTAAAGAAGCAGATGGTTCTTTAATTTTGCATAGTTTAAATGAAAAATTTAGAGACCGACGTGTAACCGAAGAAAATGGAAAGAACTTTAAGGTCATGGGTCGTCAATTCTGGCGAGCGGGTTAAGGTCGTTATAAATATAATTAAAATAATAATTCTAGCAATTTAATATGTTTTTGCTTTTTATAACTTTAATTGTTTTTATCTATGTAGATATAAAAAAAACCTATCTCCTTTACAAGAGATAGGTTTTTAGCTTTAAGGCTAAACATTTTTATCAACAATACGCAGTTAAACGATAAAGCTGATTAAATCCAGCGTAGAAGCTTTTACCATCTTGGTTTAATTCGATTTCTTCACCAGATTGAAGTTGAATTTTCTTACCAACTTCGACCCAACGATAGCCATCTTGAGAGTTTTGCTTACGCACATGAGGAACGATCCTCACATTAATCTCATTACCATTTACGGATGTGGCAATTAGCCACTCATTTACTATATTCACAATCATTCACTCATCACTGAGCTCATGTGATTTGACGTTATTTAATTAGAACGCTAGATTTAAGGTATGGACAGTCAGTCTAGAATTTAATATTTAGCTTGATATAGGGTTATTTATAAGCTAATGCTTTTCATAATTTTCGCATCATGAAAAGTGGTACATCACAGAGCATAATATTTTGGTTGCGGGGGTTGGATTTGAACCAACGACCTTCGGGTTATGAGCCCGACGAGCTACCAGACTGCTCCACCCCGCAATAGGAAGTAAGCTTTATACGCCTATATATTTCATAAAGCAAACTCTATTTTTCAATCCCTTGTAATTCATCAGATTTATATTTTTTAATTAAGATTATCTTTTTAACTGGATAGTGATTAATAAGCTAAATTTAAAATTAAACTTTTGAATTGTTGTATTTATTTTAAACAGAACCCTAAATTCACAGACAACAATTGCCTTGGGTGGGCTGCTTTTTATACTATCTAGGTTAGTCTTTTAATGTTTAGTTCGTATGTCTGAACCTCAGTTTTCCCTTAGTGAATATCTCGGCACAGTTCAGGAAGTCATACGTTTGGCTTTTGATGAGCCAGTCTGGGTAAAAGCAGAGATTCGAAATTTAAATATTAAAGGTGGTCATTACTATTTAGAGCTTGCAGAAAAAGATACAGAGACTGATAAAGTCATTGCCAGTTGTAAGGCCACCATCTGGAAATTTTCGGCAAGTAAAATTGTTTTAAAGTTTGAACGCGAAACAGGTATTGAGATTTCAAGCGACCTCAATGTTCTCATTAAAATTAGAGCACGTTTTGATCCTCAATATGGTTTTTCAGTCAATATAGAAGAGATCGACTCAAGCTTTACCTTAGGTGAAATTGCTAAACGTTATCAGCAAATTATTGAACGACTTACACAAGAAGGTTTAATTCATAAAAATAAACTTCTCCCTACTCCTTTTGACATTCAAAATGTTTTAGTCATTGCTCCTCAAAATGCTGCGGGCTTAGGTGACTTTAAAAAAGATGCCGATGCGCTAGAAAAAAATGGTGTTTGCCATTTTGTGTATCACACCGCTACTTTTCAAGGGAACACCGCTGCAACTAGCTTGATTGAATCTTTAGGTTCGGGTTTAAGACAATGGGCCAGCACATTTAAATTTCCACCTGACCTTATTGTAATTATTCGCGGCGGTGGATCTGTAAATGATTTGGCTTATTTAAATGATTATGAACTTGCGGCCCTACTCTGCAAACGCACTGTACCGATTTGGGTCGGTATTGGTCATGAAAAAGACCGAACCATTCTTGATGAAATTGCCCATCGTTCATTCGACACACCAAGTAAAGTTATTGCGGGTATTCGCAACCATATTGTTGAACGCGTACAAGAAGCAGTCGATAGTCTGCAAACCATTAAGCTTCTTTCGCAGCATCAAATCACGACCTATCAAAGCAAGAATGATCAGCTACTTCATCAGATTAAATCTTCGGCCCAAGGTCAACTTAGCTCGGCACATCGCCTGCTTGACCAAATGAAAGAACGTATTCAGTTTAGTTCACAGCAACAAGTTAAATTTTCATTAGCTCAAATTGAATCTTTGATGAAAGAAGTCCTTTTACAAAATCCGAAACAAGTTCAAGCCAAAGGCTATGCAATTGTCAGATCCGAAGGAAAAGCGATTCGGTCTATACATCAAATTTCAAGCCCTGCCATTGCGATTGAAATGCAAGATGGTGTGATTGAAGCCAACATTACACAGGTAATTCCAAATGAAAAATGAAGAGTTAACGTTTAAGGACGGCCATGACATTTTGAAAAAAAATGCCGAATTACTTGAGTCTCAAGAAAGCCCCGATATTGATAATTTAATGAAGATTGTTGAAGAATCGATAACTGCTTATAAAGCGTGTAAATCACGTATTGAAGCCGTTCAGCAAGCTTTAGATGAAACATTTAAAGAATAAAATGCAAAGAAAAAGCCCATTCCTACTTCTCATTGAAGGAATGGGCTTAGTGAAAACCACTTAGTCCTGAAATGCAAAAATGTGGATTAGGTCACACTTTTGCAAAAAGTATAGTCCCACAAGAATTGGGCATCTTCAATATTTTAATTGTGTCTATTACGTAGTTTGGCTTTATTTTCAGCACTTCTTAGCTAAAAGCTATTCCTCGCTGAATGCTCCAATCAATTGATAAATCTTCCCGTCTTTAGGGTTTTCATAGAGCAAATCCATGTTCGGCAAAATAATATCATCATCAATTTCAATATGTTCAACACTTTTATGAAGTTCAAGGGCATGGTCATTCATAGGTCGAACTTTTGCCAAAGCAATCGTTTCTTGGTTAAACTGGTCCTTAATAATTACTTTTAATCTTTTCATAAAAATCTCCTGAAATTAAATTTTTTAATATAAATAACGAGTTAAGTTTAAAATAAGCTAATCGCTGAATAGCCGATTGGCATAGCAAAAAAAGTTAAAATAAATGCAGCCGTACGTTATAAATTACGCTGGTTTAACCAAGTTACTTTCTTTGAAATAAATACAGTTCCAAAAGCAATTTAATTGTGCTAGACGAAATATGTCAAAAAGGAGCATCTATTGTCGATAAAATGGTTGTAACAAGAAGTATTGAAATTAATTTTTTTATTTTTAAAACAAATAATTAACTTAAAATGACCATAAATTCACTTACGATTTCAATAATTTTAAATATGAGAAATTCATCACATAAATTCGGAATAGTGAGCTATTCTTTCTTGCCTCCAAGGAATTAACTTGAAAATTTATTACTCAAAAAATAAGCTTTATTTTTAATATTTTTGAGCTTATATAACTCAGTAAATGACAGTTTTCCCCTCACTTGAAATTTTAAAATTGAACAATATACAAACAAGTAGAAATCGTGATTTTACTGAATATGATGTCTCACTCCCCATCAATTCATTGATTGTCGCTTTCATCAAATAAATCAAATGATGGAGGATGCATGATGAATGCTTATGTTCGCCCTCACCCCGATGGTTTTAAATCTTATTTAGGTAAAAATCAGAAAACCGGACTCTATGCTGTGCGGCTTGGTTGGACGGTTTATGAAACGAATGGCAATGGCTCTGTTCTATACATTGTCAAAAATGAAAATAAGATTCCATTGGATGTAGATAAGTTTAAAACTGACCGACCAAAAATCTATGCTGCTCTTCTTAATGAAGTTCAGTTTCAACGCAAGAAACAACTGGCGATTGATCTCCAACAATCAAATATCCCTTCTTATGACCGTAAAGCCTACAAAAAACGTCGTGGTTTTATAGTCTCTTAAACATATCTATTTATAGTACACATATAGAAAAAGCACCCTCGGGTGCTTTTTCTTTTAACGACCAGTTGTAATTAATACGAACATACTCAGTATTAATGTGCTTAATGATCGTTTGCAATGGATGTGGACTTCATGCTCAGCTCCGTGAGCGTATTTATTAACGTTTTCCATTTCGTGTCCTTCAAAGTTCACATTGCTAATTTGCCTAATATTCACACAATAAGAAATTAGCCAAAAGTATTATATGCAATTAAATTTTACATAGTCCTTAAATTTTATTAAGAGCTCTAATCATCAAGAAATAAGTGCTTTTAAGCTAAAAACTGGATGTAACATTCTACTACGAGGTTAATTATGTATTGGGTATTTGTACCCCTTTCATCTCAAACACCCATTGTTTAAAAAATGATCTATAAAATGGAAAAACATAACAATATTCCATTTTTTAATAAAGACTTTTGGAATAGGAGAATTCATATGCAAACCAATCAAGAAGCAAATAATTCATTATTTTGCCAAGCCTCTAGCTCAATTCAAGCCTGTGTAGAATGTATGATTGCTTGTAAGACCTGTGCAGCCGCCTGTTTGCAAGAAGAACATATGATGCGTGAGTGCATTAAACACTGTCTGACTTGTGTAGAAATCTGTCAGTTATGTACTTCTTTAGAGTTAAGGCATTCTGAGTTAGCTGAACAAGCGATGCCATTATGTGCCCATGCATGTCAACTTTGTGCAGCAGAATGCGGCAAACACAAGCATGAACACTGCCAAGTTTGTGCTAAAGCATGCCTAGCTTGTGCTCAAGCGTGTCAAGCCTATCGTGCATAGTCGCGTAATGCATAAAGAAGTTTATATAGCTGATTTATAGTTAGGCGATATATGGTAAGAAAATTTCTAAAAAACTTAATAACTTAAAATATTAAAAACTAATAATTTATCTTTTTTATTTAAGAGAGGTTAATAATAACTTTTCTTTAGGCATAAAAAAAACCCGCATCTTGGGGAAGAATGCAGGCTCTTAGATCTCCCACAACGACCATGAGTTCATTATTAAACTTGAACTTTAAACCGTTAAGTAAATGTACCTATAAATAAATTAAATTGCAATACAGAAGAGTCTGTATATTTAAAATATTTTATTATTTCTACATCTTTTTATTTGCTTAAGACCATATGGTAAAAAATGGCGTCATAAAAAAACTTTATTTATGGCTTGGTCACCCAATAAATAGCTTTTTACAAGCATTAAAAAAGCCCGTTTCACGGGCTTTTCTGCAACGGTGAGCAATCTAAGATTTGTGTCTATCCATCTCTTACATGCTCTTTGCTAGCTATATGTAAGGTCTTATCGTATCTTTTGCCCTGTCCCAAGTTTCCCTGTGGATCGAGGAGATATTACGATTACCTTAAGTACAGTTATAGCACATTATTTATTCATGGCTAGTCTTGTTCACGTTTTTTTACAAATGAATAAAATACGTTCCAACCTTAATATTTAAGAGTTTTCTATCCCATTTTGGTATTGGCGAGCACTATCGCAAATTGGATACCACTTCACTTTTGAAGACACAAAAGCATGAGAAATTACAGATGTCGATATTTCTTCATTAATGAGCCCTACTCTTAAACGTACCACTGCTGGCTTATCTAAACGTTCACTCCAGATCGGTGAACCACAGGTTTTACAGAACACTCTCTTTTTATTAGGCGATGCAAAATAAGCCTGCAACAGGTTTTCACCCTGTAAAATGTTTAAATCATTTTTTTGTACTTGAGTAATGGCAGCGAAAGCAGCACCTTGGGCTTTTTGGCACTGCGTGCAATGACAAACCATAATGGGTTCTAATTCGGCATTAATGCGCAGTTGAATCCCATTACAAAGACAAGAAGCTGTATAAGCCATGATTTTTCCTTTTTTATTTTAATGAAACTTAGCTTACACCCACACCTTTTTCAATGTGATCTAAAATGGCACAAGAAGCCTGTTGGTTACCACAGCAATCATCGGCCGAAGCCTGCAAAATATTAACCATTTCTTGTAGATGGGCAATTTTTTGGTTAAGTTCGGCAATATGTTTTACCGTTAAGGCTTTCACCTCTGCACTCTGCCGGTCTGTATTTTTCCAAAGCGAAATAAGCTCTTTCATCTGTTCAGATGAAAAACCTAACTCCCGAGCATGCTTTAAGAAGTTTAAAGTTTTCAAGTCTGTTTCTGAATAAATGCGATAGCCAGAAGCAGAACGCTGAGCTGCTTCAAGTAAACCGATTTCTTCGTAGTAGCGAATCATTTTCGCCGAAATGCCCGAATGTTTGGATGCCTGACCGATATTCATCTCACACCTCAAATATTAAATTTGGTTTAAGACCTGCTGTCATGATCTTAAACCAAAAGTTGATTTTCAGCACCCTTACTGTACTGGCGCATGAAAGCGTTTTAAGCGTAATGCATTGCCTAAAACAAAAACCGAAGAAAGTGCCATGGCGCCTGCTGCAAACATAGGTGAAAGCAATACACCAAATGCTGGATATAACGCACCTGCTGCAATTGGAATAAGTGCAACGTTATACACAAATGCCCAGAACAGGTTTTGACGTATATTTCGCATGGTGGCTTTACTTAATGCAATTGCGTTCGGTACGCCTTTTAAGCTACCTGACATCAGCACCACATCGGCTGCTTCAATAGCAACATCTGTTCCTGTACCAATAGCTAAGCCGACATCTGCTTGCGCCAAGGCTGGTGCATCGTTAATGCCATCGCCTACAAAAGCCAAACGACCAAATTGTTTTTGCAGTTGGCGAACTGTCTCGACTTTACCTTCAGGTAAAACCTCAGCCACAACTTCATCAATGTTCAGCTTTTTGGCAATTGCTTGCGCCGTATGACGGTTGTCTCCTGTAATCATGGCAACCTTGAGACCTAATTGATGCAAGGCAGCAATCGCAGCATAGGTTGTTTCTTTAATAGGGTCTGCCACGGCAATAATTGCAGCAAGTTTCTGATCAATAGCGACATATAACGGTGTTTTACCCTCTTCGCCCAATTGAGCAGCAATCGCTTGGAATGAGTTAGTGTCTAAACCAAGTTGATGCATATAACGGTCTGCGCCAATTTGTACTTTTTGACCTGATACTTCAGCCTCAATACCTGAACCGGTAATCGAGTTAAAAGCGGTTACTGGTAATAAAGTTAGCCCCTCACTCTCTGCGGCTTGAACAATAGCCAGAGCAATTGGATGTTCAGATTTAGCTTCAACCGAAGCAACCAAAGTAAGGACTTGCTCACGTTCAAAACCTTGTTGCACATTAAAGTCAGTCAGTGTGGGTTTGCCTTCGGTAAGTGTGCCCGTTTTATCAACGGCAACCACTTGCGCTTCTTGTAAAAGCTGTAATGCTTCACCTTTGCGGAACAAGACACCTAACTCAGCACCACGTCCAGTACCGACCATAATAGAAGTTGGCGTTGCAAGCCCCATCGCACAAGGACAAGCAATAATCAGTACCGCAACAGCATTCACCAATCCAAAAGTTAGCGCCGGCTCTGGCCCAAAAATAAACCAGACCAAGAAAGTCACCGCAGCAATGAACATCACCGCTGGCACAAACCACATGGTGACTTTATCGACCAAACCCTGAATCGGTAGCTTAGAACCTTGGGCTTGTTCAACCATGCGAATAATTTGTGAAAGTACAGATGAGCTACCCACTGCGGTTGCCCGAATATTTAGAGTACCGTTCTGATTGACCGTACCACCAACCACCTGCTGTCCTACTATTTTTTCAACTGGGACAGGCTCACCCGTAATCATAGATTCATCAATGTAGCTATGTCCTTCGACTACTTCACCATCGACTGGTACACGTTCACCCGGACGAATTTCTACAATAGTTCCACTAATCACTTCAGCAACAGCAACTTCCACCACTTGACCGTCACGCTGAATACGAGCCGTTTTGGGCTGCATTCCCACTAAATGTTGAATGGCTTGCGAGGTTCGTCCTTTAGCTTTTGCTTCAAAATATCGCCCAAGCAAAATTAAACTGACAATAACGGCAGCCGCCTCAAAGTAAACATTGACTGTACCTTGTGGTAACACATGCGGCATAAAGGTTGCTACGACTGAAAAACTGTAGGCAGCCAAGGTTCCAACAGCAACCAGCGAGTTCATATCTGGTGCTAAACGCCATAAGGCTGGAATACCTTTTTGGTAAAAACGGCGACCAGGAAAAACGAGTACTAATGTGGTCAAAACAAACTGTAAAAGCCAGCTATTGTATTGACCAATGGTGTGCATGCCCCACATGTGAAAAGCTGGAATGAGATGTGAACCCATTTCCAAAATAAACACCGGTAAGGCCAATACAATCGAAATGATCAAATCTTTTTTAAGCTGATCTAACTCTGACGCTTTTTTGTCGAGCTGCTCATCTTGATTTTTTTCAGATGCTTTCGCGTCGTAACCTGCTTTTTTAACAGCGCGAATTAAGTCTTCGACATTGACTGAATTATCTGCCTGCACCCAAGCCTGCTCTGTTGCTAAGTTAACCGTAGCTTCTTGAACGCCGTCTACTTTTTTTAAGGCTTTTTCAACACGTGCAACACAAGATGCACAAGTCATCCCCTCAATGGATAACTCCACTGGCGCCGCTTTTGGAACATCATAACCTGCTCGTTCAACTGCTTTAACCAGTGCTTCACGCTGGATTGGTTGATTTGAATAAACAACGGCTTTTTCTGTTGCCAAATTAACATTGGCAATCTCTACATTTTCAACTTTCTTAAGTGCTTTTTCGACACGACCTACACACGAGGCACAGGTCATGCCTTCGATTGGAAGTGTTTCACTATATGCTGGCAATTTTGTGTTTTTTGAGTCCATCAAACACCTCTGCAAATTTGCAAAATTTAATATTCTGTATTGAGCATACAGATTCCCATCATGGGAAGGTCAAGCATATTTTTTTAAAAATTTGGTCTTGACCTTACAATCATGACAAGGTTTAGACTCAGTGTTATCCAAATAAACATCTCATTCTTGATGGAGTATGAACATGAAACTACTTATTGAAAATATGACTTGTGGTGGCTGCGCTCGTGGCGTGACTGCGACGATTCAAGATATCGACCCAAATGCAAAAGTAGATGTAGATTTAGCGACAAAAATCGTGACTGTTGAAAGCAGTGAAAGCGTCGATAAAATTACTGAAGCACTTGAAGAAGATGGTTTCCCAGCTCAAGTGCAATAAAATAAAATATTTTGCATAGCTTCAACCTTTGAGGCTATGCCCTTCCCTTATTTAAAAATCGATACCGATTGAATCATCTATTGGGTTCTGATCGAGTGTAAAAACAGTCCGTTGATAAGGTATCCCTTCTAAATCGTAAACCTGATAAATACAATCAAATAAAAGCTGTAAATCTTCACTTCGGTCCATTGCGCGTGCGGTAATAAAAATCGGACTGACGGCGCCGTTATCGAGAATTGGTATGTAATTTAAGTGCGGAAAACGAATGGTATCGGCACTGGCAGGAATAATACATAAACCTTCACCTGCTGCCACCAAGCCCAAAGCCAGCTGAATTTCCCGTATTTCATGCATATTTTTTGGAACCAAACTATGTTCGGCAAAAATGTTCAAAAGCTGGGTCGAAAAATTAGGTTTCGGCGAAGTGGGATACATAAACATTTTTTCATCAATTAGATCGGCCAGATATACCCCTTCTGAACGCTGAGCAATGGGATGGCTGGTATGCGCAGCAACCACCAATCGCTCTTTACGCAGCAGAATTCGTCTCACGGCAGGGTCACTAATTCTTAAACGTCCAAATCCGACATCAATACGGCCTTCTTTTAATGCCTGTAGTTGCTCAGTTGTACTTAACTCCATCAGTTGAATATTCAAATGAGGTTGTTGTTGCCGAAATAAATAGATGATTCGCGGCAGTAAACCATAGAGCAAAGACCCCACAAAACCAATCGTCACGCTTCTTTCGATCAGACCAATCCGCTTGGTCATACTTTTTATTTCTTCAGCATTCGACAAAAGTTTAAGAGCATGTTGATAAAAGAAATGTCCAGCTGGCGTTGTTTGTAAAGGACGGCTTCCACGCTCAAACAGTTGAATTCCAAGCTCACTTTCCAAATTTTGAATCTGTCGGCTCAAAGGTGGTTGAGCAATAAATAGTTTTTCCGCGGCTTTTGTAAAGCTCTGCTCTTCAACAACAGCCACAAAATACCGTAAATGTCTTAGTTCCATAAGGCTTCCATACCTTTAAGATATAAAAAAATGCAAATTCAGTCTTAGACACAGTTTAACCATTCTTTTAAGGTATATACAAGCAACAAACCGATGAAGTGATGAATTGCTTTGTGAAAAGCCTTCTTGCCAATCTTCCAGTGATTCATCTTCATCAATTCACGGTTAAACACCCCTCGCGCTCATGCGCTTCATTGACAATATTAGGATATCAAGACCTTTTAGACCCTAGCTAAGGCCTTGGTGACTTCCACACTTTTGGAAAGTCGGAGAACGGACATGCCACGTATTCCTGTAATCAATACTAGCCATCTTGACCGTATTGATGAATTACTTGTAGATAATATCGATACAGGTGAATTTAAACTTCATCGCTCAGTGTTTACTGACGAAGCCCTATTTGACCTTGAAATGAAATACATCTTCGAAGGTAATTGGGTTTACTTAGCACACGAAAGCCAAATTCCAAATAATAATGACTACTACACCACTCACATTGGTCGTCAGCCAGTCATTATTGCCCGCAACCGTAACGGCGAATTGAATGCCATGATCAATGCGTGTTCACACCGCGGAGCACAACTTTGCCGTCACAAGCGTGGTAACAAAGCAACATATACCTGCCCTTTCCATGGTTGGACTTTTAATAACTCTGGTAAATTACTCAAAGTTAAAGACCCAAGTGAAGCTGGTTACTCTGACTGTTTTAATCAAGACGGCTCACATGACCTTAAAAAAGTGGCTCGCTTCGAGAACTATAAAGGCTTTTTATTTGGTAGCTTAAATCCAGATGTACCTTCACTTGAAGAATTCTTGGGTGAAACCACCAAAATCATCGACATGATTGTTGACCAGTCTGAACATGGTTTAGAAGTTTTACGTGGTTCATCTACCTATACATACGAAGGCAACTGGAAACTCACTGCTGAAAATGGTGCCGATGGTTACCACGTTTCTGCTGTGCACTGGAACTATGCGGCAACAACTCAACACCGTAAAGAAACTCAAGCTGCCGATAACATTCGTGCCATGAGTGCAGGTTCTTGGGGTAAACAAGGCGGTGGTTCATATGGCTTTGAAAATGGCCACATGTTACTTTGGACACAATGGGCAAACCCGGAAGACCGTCCAAACTTCCCGAAAGCAGATGAATACACCGAAAAATACGGTGAAGCAATGTCGAAATGGATGATTGAGCGTTCACGTAACTTGTGTCTTTACCCAAACGTTTATTTGATGGATCAGTTTGGTTCGCAAATTCGTGTACTTCGCCCACTTTCGGTTAATAGAACCGAAGTCACCATTTACTGTATCGCACCTAAAGGCGAAGCACCTGAAGCTCGTGCACGTCGTATCCGTCAATATGAAGATTTCTTTAATGCCTCAGGTATGGCAACACCAGACGATTTAGAAGAATTCCGTGCTTGTCAGGCAGGCTACGCAGGTATTGCACTTGAGTGGAATGATATGTGCCGTGGTTCAAAACACTGGATTTATGGACCAGACGATGCAGCAAACGAAATCGGTTTAAAACCAATGTTAAGTGGTATCAAAACTGAAGATGAAGGCCTTTATCTTGCCCAACATCAATATTGGTTACACACCATGAAACACGCGATTGCATCAGAGAAAGAAATTGCTGATCAGGGAGAAACAGCATGAGTGCTCAAGACAAAGCAACTTTAGAAAATATTGCTCAGTTTCTCTATCGTGAAGCTCGTTTTTTAGATGATGAACAATGGGATGACTGGCTTGCATGCTATGCACCCGAAGCTTCTTTCTGGATGCCAGCTTGGGACGACGACGATAGATTAACTGAAGATCCGCAATCTGAAATTTCACTTATTTATTATCCAGACCGTCAAGGTTTAGAAGATCGTGTGTTCCGTATTAAAACCGAGCGCTCATCTGCAACCATGCCGGACACACGCACAAGCCACAATATTTCCAACGTTGAAGTCGTAGAACGCGACGGCGACAAAGTCACGGTCCGCTTTAACTGGAATACCTTGAGTTTCCGTTACAAGACAAATTACAGCTATTTCGGTATGTCACGTTATGTGATCGATTTTTCAGGTGAACAACCAAAAATCTTGAGCAAGTATGTCGTTTTAAAAAATGACTACATCAATCAAGTGATTGATATCTACCACCTTTAAGACATACCCCCTCAGCTAAACGGACTGTTGGCTGAGGGTCAAAGTTTCAAATATTTTGTAGGATACATGCCATGTCAAACCACAATGTTGCACTTCAATTTGAAGATGGTGTTACACGTTTCATTAACGTAGCTCAGGGCGAAACCCTATCTGACGCAGCCTATCGCCAAAAAATTAATATTCCTTTGGATTGCCGTGATGGTGCATGTGGAACTTGCCGCGCATTTTGCGAGTCTGGCAGTTATGACATGCCAGAAGAAACCTATATTGAAGATGCATTAACTCCAGAAGAAGCTGAGCAAGGCTATATTCTTGCTTGCCAATGTCGTCCAACTTCAGACGCCATATTTCAAATTCAAGCCTCGTCAGATGTTTGCAAAACTGCAATTCATAGCTTCCAAGGTACATTAGCCCGCGTTGAAAACTTATCAGACTCAACCATCACATTTGATATTCAACTTGATGAAGGTCAACCAGATATTCATTTCCTTGCAGGCCAGTACGTCAATGTTGCAATTCCTGAAACTGGCGAAACCCGTTCATATTCATTTAGTTCAAAACCAGGCAACCGCTTAACCGGCTTTGTGGTCCGTAACGTACCGAACGGCAAAATGAGTGAATTCTTGAGCAAAAATGCCCAAGCTGGCGACAAAATGACATTTACGGGTCCATTCGGTAGCTTCTATTTACGTAATGTAGCGCGTCCAGTGCTGATGCTGGCAGGCGGTACTGGTATTGCCCCATTTATGTCGATGTTACAAGTGCTTGAAGAAAAAGGTTCAGAACAGCCTGTTCGTTTAGTCTTTGGCGTAACCAATGACTTTGATTTGGTTGCTTTAGAAAAACTCAATGAATTGCAGGCGAAATTCCCATGGTTTGAATATCGAACTGTAGTTGCAAGCCCTGAGAGCAATCATGAACGCAAAGGCTATGTCACGGGTCATATTGAAAGTGAATGGCTAAACGGTGGCGATGTCGATGTTTATCTATGTGGGCCTGTTCCAATGGTAGAAGCTGTACGCGGCTGGTTAGAAACTGAAAATATCAAACCTGCTAATTTCTTGTTTGAAAAATTCTCTGCGAATTAACAGGTGGAGAAGTTATCTATGTCAAACCGTCAAAGATTTACCGATAAGGTCGTGATTGTTACGGGTAGTGCTCAAGGCATTGGTCGTGGTGTGGCACTACAAGTTGCAGCTGAAGGCGGCCAAGTCGTCATGGCTGACCGCTCTGAATATGTTGAAGAAGTTCTCAAAGAAATTAAGAGTGCTGGTAGTGATGCTGTCACGATTAATGCTGACCTTGAAACCTATGCAGGCGCGCAAGCGGTTGTTGCAAAAGCCATTGAACATTATGGTCGGGTAGATATCCTGATTAATAATGTGGGTGGCGCGATCTGGATGAAACCTTTTGAAGAGTTTTCCGAAGAAGAGATCATTAAGGAAGTAAATCGCTCATTATTTCCAACTCTATGGTGTTGCCGCGCTGTGCTACCCGCCATGATTAAGCAACAAGCGGGTGTTATTGTAAACGTATCTTCAATTGCAACACGTGGTATTAATCGCATTCCCTACTCTGCATCTAAAGGTGGTGTAAATGCTTTAACGGCATCGCTTGCTTTTGAACATGCCAAAGATGGAATTCGAGTCAATGCCGTTGCAACTGGTGGAACCGAAGCACCGCCTCGCAAAGTACCACGTAACGCCAATCCGTTAAGTCAAAATGAAAAAGACTGGATGCAGCAAGTGGTTGATCAAACCATAGATCGAACATTTATGGGCCGTTATGGCACAATTCAAGAACAAGTGAATGCAATTTTATTTCTCGCATCAGACGATGCATCGTATATGACCGGATCGGTTATTTCGGTCGGAGGTGGAGATCAGGGTTAACCCTGATCTTTTTGCATGATTGGGTAAATAATATGATTTGCATGGAGGCAATCACACATGGCAACCCTGTTAAAGACATTAAAAAATGACTGGTCCATATCAGCAACAGTTGCGGGCTTTCTCGCGGTTTTAATTTCTTACTCAGGCCCACTGATTATTTTTTTCCAAGCTGCTCAGCATGCCCATGTCTCAACCAATATGATGGTGTCATGGATTTGGGGAATTTCAATTGGTGCCGCCGTTTCAGGTATTTATCTTTCGATTAAATATAAAACGCCTGTCATAACCGCGTGGTCTGCACCGGGCACTGCCCTATTAGTTACCCTATTTCCAAACGTCTCGTTGAATGAAGCGGTAGCCGCCTATATTACTTCTGCTATCGTTATTTTTTTAATTGGCGTTACTGGTTATTTCGACAAATTACTGAAGTGGATTCCGCAAGACGTCGCTGCGGGCATGATGGCGGGTATTCTTTTTCAATTCGGTATTGGCCTATTTACCGCATCTGATAGCATGCCCTTTATTGTCTTTAGCATGCTCATTGTCTTTTTAATTGCTAAACGTTTAATGCCGCGCTACACCATGATTTGGGTATTAGCTGCTGGAGTTTTATTAAGCCTCATTTTAGGAAAAATGAATCCGGTTGATGTAAGTTTTAGTTTAGCGATTCCACAGTGGATTAGCCCAGAATGGACATGGAACTCAACTCTTAACCTTGCTCTTCCTCTCATTTTAGTCAGTCTAACCGGCCAATTTTTACCGGGTATGGCGATTATGAAACTCAGCGGTTACGACACACCAGCCAAACCCATTATTACTGTCACTAGTATTGCCTCTTTAGCCGTTGCCTGCGTCGGTGGTATTACAATTGTGCTTGCCTCAATTACCGCTGCTTTATGTATGGGCAAAGATGCACATGAACTGAAAGAAAAACGGTACATTGCAGGAATTGCCAACGGGATTTTTTATATTTTAGGAGGCTTATTTGCTGGCAGTATTGTCATGCTATTTAGCTTACTTCCTAAAGAGTTGGTTGCAGCACTGGCAGGTTTAGCCTTGCTTGGAGCGATTGCCACAAATATTTCTGTTGCTATGAGAAATGATAGTCAACGCGATGCTGCTCTCATTACATTTTTAGCTACAGCATCAGGCATGCATTTTCTTGGATTAAGTTCCGTTTTTTGGGGTATTTGCATTGGTGTAATCGCTCATTTCATTCTCACACCACGATCAACTCCAGCCACAAATTAAGTTTTTTATCTAAACACTCCAACCAAAATAAAGCCTCAATCGCCAAATCAGGATGCAAATAATTTGCCAATTCGGATTTGGCGATTTTTTATTGAATATAGATTAAATTTCATTTTTAAGATGAATCTCTAAAATAATTAAATAATAGACTTTAGTATTTTGTTTTTATATTTCCACTTCAACTCACAATATAAATTTAGCTCTATTTTTACCAGTGATTCTTAGCAAAAAAATCAAGAATAAAACACCAATAAAAACATTGAAATTCTCACCATATAATATTTACCGTCATTTAATACAGATGATAAAACTCATTTCAACATTCAAAATAAATTCATATTTTTCAAATAATTAAATTAATAAAAATACAATACCTTAAAGACATAAAGATATATCAATTAGGTTTTTGACTCCAACTCAATAACAAAATAGTTTATTAAAAAATAACGCGATACTTCACAAATTGGAGGTGAAGAAAATGGATGCTAGCAAGGTTAATATTAATGAGCTAATTGATAAAGCACGTTTTACATCTTTCCATTGGAAAGTTTTAATCTGGTGTTTACTTATTATTATTTTTGATGGATATGATTTAGTTATTTATGGGGTTGCTCTTCCTCTGTTAATGCAACAATGGTCGTTAACTGCGGTAGAAGCGGGTTTACTCGCCAGTACTGCTCTATTCGGAATGATGTTCGGTGCCATGATTTTTGGTACGCTTTCAGACAAATTAGGGCGTAAAAAAACGATTCTGATTTGTGTCACCTTATTTAGCGGATTTACCTTCATTGGTGCCTTTGCCAAAGGACCAACAGAGTTTGCCATTCTGCGCTTTATGGCAGGCCTTGGGATTGGTGGCGTTATGCCAAACGTTGTGGCGCTTATGACCGAATACGCACCCAAAAAAATCCGCAGCACATTGGTTGCAATCATGTTTAGCGGTTACGCAATTGGCGGCATGACATCTGCTCTACTCGGTGCATGGCTGGTTAAAGATATGGGCTGGCAAATCATGTTTTTAATTGCGGGTGTTCCACTTTTATTACTCCCACTGATCTGGAAATTTTTACCTGAATCTCTCACCTTTTTAGTGAAATCAAACCATAGCGAGCAGGCAAAAAGTATTGTTTGTAAAATTGCGCCAGAAACTCAGGTAAACACTAATACACAACTGGTGTTAAACGAAAGTACAACCACAGATGCACCTGTCCGTGCACTTTTCCAACAAGGCCGTACCTTCAGCACATTTATGTTCTGGATTGCTTTCTTTATGTGCTTACTCATGGTGTATGCCTTAGGAAGCTGGTTACCTAAACTTATGCTGCAAGCGGGCTATTCGCTAGGTGCGAGCATGTTGTTCCTGTTTGCGCTCAATATTGGCGGTATGGTCGGTGCAATTGGTGGCGGTGCTTTAGCAGACAGATTCCATTTAAAACCTGTTATTACGATCATGTTTATTGTGGGATCAGCAGCTTTAATTTTACTTGGTATCAATAGTCCACAATTTATTTTATATAGCCTGATTGCAATTGCTGGCGCTGCCACAATTGGTTCGCAAATCTTACTCTACACTTTCGTTGCACAGTTCTATCCGACAGCACTTCGCTCAACTGGCATGGGCTGGGCATCTGGAATTGGCCGTATCGGTGCGATTATCGGACCAGTTTTAACTGGAGCCCTACTCACACTTGAGCTTCCGCACCAAATGAATTTCTTAGCGATTGCGATTCCGGGTGTGATTGCTGCACTTGCAATATTTATGGTCAATCTAAAAGCCTCTGTTGCCGCACAGACTCCATCAACATTTAACACTCAAAACACACTTACCCAGCAGTAAACATACATGTGCCTAGGACTGGCGCATAGATTTTGGAAATGGATTATGGAATTATTACATCGCTTTAAGCCACGTGCTTTAACTTTTGCAACCTTAGTATTGATGTGTGGCAATTCATTCGCTGCAAATCCAAATCAGCAGGCTGAAGATGAATGGAAATTCACTTTAAAAAACGCCTATATCAACCGTAATTTTGATAATGATGCACTCAAAGATACTGGTAGCTGGTCTCAGGCTGCATCGTTATTTTATAAATCGAAAATGCATGACACCCCACTACAAATTGCAGACAAGCCCATCACGATTGGTGCAGATGCTTCTGTTCAATACGCCGTTCGCTTGAGTTCAGACAAACACGTTGCGGACACGGTTTTGCCTTTTAATAAAGAAACTCAATCACAAGCATCAGACTATTTAAAATACGGCGCGACTTTAAAACTGGGCTATGACAAAACCCTTTTAAGTGTCGGTGAACTCTGGCTCGATTTACCTGTAACCGCTGTCGATGCCAGCCGACAATTGCTCGCTTCTTATTGGGGAACCAATTTAAAGTCGCAACTTTCAGATCAGCTCTATGCTGAAATTGGTCGAGTTGAAAAAGTATCCCCACGAAATGAAGAAGACTTTAAAAAGTTTTCTTTTACGGCAAATGGAATGACTAAAGAATCTGATGGCTTAAATTATATTGACCTACGCTACCAATTTACGCCGTCACTCAAGGGTGAGTACTACTTTGGTAATTTAGACGATCTCTATAACAAACATTACGTAGGACTTGAGCATAATTGGAAACAACCTAATTTTGCTCTTACATCTAAGTTTAAGTACTTCAATGCAAAAGATGATGGCAATACTTTTGATATTGATGCGCAAAACATTGGGGTGCTAGAAACACTCAAAGTAAAAAATCATACCTTTGGTTTAGGTTATCAACAAATTATGGGTGAGTCGGCTTACCCTCTACCGGATGGCTTTTTGCCAGAGACTTATTTCATTAACTGGAATACCACCGGATTCTTTAAAGAAGACGAGAAGTCTTACCATGTGATGTATGGCTATGACTTTAAAGATTATGTACCGGGCCTAAACGCGATGGTGAAATATGTGTATGGCCATGATTTTAAAGCAGCCACTGGCGAGAAAAACCATGAAACTGAGTCGAATGTGATTTTAAACTATGCGTTTCAGCAGCCGTTCTTAAAAGGTGTTGCTCTGCAATACATTCGCATTGATTACAATGTTAAACATGGCAATGATTTTGGTGAAGACCGATTGTTTGTAAACTACACCAAAAAGTTTTAATAACTTTTGATTCAATCTAAGCGGGCCAATTTTGGTCTGCTTTTTTATATTATTTCGCTCATAAAAAAACGCTCTTACGAGCGTTTTTAATTAACCTTGCAACTTAAGCAACATGCTTTTGTACAACAATCGAACCTACTGAATAACCAGCGCCGAAAGATGAAATCACGCCATACTCGCCATTATCTACTTCATGGCCTGTACGGTGTAAAGCAATAATAACGCCTGCTGAAGATGTATTGGCAAACTCATCCAGAATAATTGGGGCACGGCTTAAATCCGCTTCTTTACCAGCCACATATTTCAAGATTAGCTCATTCATATTGGCATTGGCTTGGTGTAACCAGAAACGCTTAATATCATTTGCAGTTAACTGCATTTTTTCCAACTGCGCATTAATGATTTTTGCCACTAACGGACAAACATCTTTAAATACTTTGCGGCCATCTTGACGGAATAACTTGTCATCAACCACTGCATCTTCGCTACGGTTTAAGAAACCAAAGTTATTACGAATGTTGTTTGAAAATTGAGTAAATAAATGAATATCTAAGATTTCAAAACCAGTTTTAGTAGTCGTTTCTTCAATAATAGAAGCGGTTGCAACATCACCAAAAATGAAGTGACAATCACGGTTACGGTAATCTAGGTGACCAGAGGTAATCTCAACATTCACCAATAAAACACGGCGAGCACCTGAACGAATTGCATCTGCCGCTTGTTTCAAACCAAAAGTTGCAGCTGAACATGCAACGTTCATGTCGTAAGCATAACCTTGAATACCAAGTGCCGACTGGATTTCAATCGCAACTGCTGGATAAGCACGCTGCATGTTTGAACATGCTAAAATCACAACATCAATATCTTCAGCAGTAACGCCTGCATTTTCCATTGCTTGTTTCGCAGCAATAACGCCCCACTCTGCTTGAAGTGAAAGTTCATCATTTGAACATTCAGACAAACGAGGACGTAAACGATTTGGATCAAGAATACCTGATTTTTCGATTACATAACGACTTTTAATACCAGAAGCTTTTTCAATAAATTCAGCGCTTGAACCACGTAATTCTTCTAGTTCACCCGCTGCAATTTTCTCTGCATTCTCTTGGTTATATTGTTCCACATAAGCATTTAAACTGACGGCCAGTTCTTCATTAGAAATGGTTTCTGTTGGGTGAAATAGCCCAGTACCTGTAATACGAATGCCCATGTAAAACTCCTAAAAAAATGAATAGGGTCTGTTAATCTTTCATTTATAAATTGTGTTGTAAGCTAAACAACAACATAAACAGACCCCGATCTATCTTAACTGATTCCCAAACGATCCCATAACTTTTGCAGTCGAGTTGGCGAAATAGGCATCTTGGTTTTCATCGGTTGAGAAAATAAAGAAATGCGGAATTCTTCCAACATCAAATACAATTCTTTGATTTTTGGATCGTTTTTGAATTTAAATACCTTGTCCATCCATGGATCGACATCATCAATAGCGGCATGATCTCGCTGTAGATTATTTGGCAATCGGTCTAAACGCAATAGCAGCGCTTTTAAATATCGCGGATATTCCTGCCAAAGATCGACGGGTTGGCAATAAACAAAATTGCCCAGTGACATTAAATCTAGCTGATCTTCAATATCATCAACACTACGGCCAAATATGTCTCGGTCAAGCACTAAAAGCTGACGGCGAATTTGCTGCCATTGAATATAAATATCACTTAATTGCTCAAGTGCTTGCTGACCATGACTCAAAAATTGCTTTTTGACCTGCTCAAGCAGTTTGTTAAATTCATCTGCATTAATTGGCAAAGTTGTAATTGCCATTTGCAAAGTTGCATAGACTAACATCTGCTCAAGCTTAGCTTTATCGCCCAAAGGTGAATATGCCAAAGCAAGCGGTTTTGAAATCTGCTTTTTCAACTGACGCACCAAGTCACCAAGCTGCATATGGACCAGACGAATAATACCTTCACGATGCTGCTTAATGGCTTCAGCCTGATCATTAAAAGTCTGAATAACAACACCAAAGTCATCTTTAGCTTCAATTTCAGCAAAAGCTTTTGTAGGTACCAAAGCCTGATATTGTTTCACAACAACACCAGTAACTTTATGTGAAGCCTCAAAAGTAAAATTCTCAGGGAAGTTTTTAAACTCACCTTTTTGCTGTTTCACTGGACGATGCGTTTCTACGCGGCAACGCGCTTTTAATTCAGGTAAATCACGGCCTTTTGCAATCAACTTACCTTTTTCATCAATAACTTTAATGAAAGGTACCAAATATGGATCAATGCGTTCAAACGAGAAATCTTTGTCGGTAATTTGCTCACCACGTAAGGCAAAAGCTAAATAACTAAAAATATGTTCACGTAAATGTACTGCATCAATGCCTTGCATAAGCTTACGAGTAGTATCGGGAATAGGCACCACATTACGACGCTTGTCTTTAGGTAAGGCTTTGAGTAAAGCCTCAATCAAATCTTGGCGCCATCCAGGAATTCCCCAGGACCATATATTTTCATCGACCTGAGGCAGTGCCTGAACAGGAATTTGAACAGTTGCACCATCTTCGTCATGGCTCGGGTCAAAATGATAGGTCGTTACTAAACGTAGCTGACCATTATGTAAATGATCTGGAAATTGCTGTGTTGTTGGTCGGTCATTCAGCCAAAGTGCATCATCTTCAACAAACAAATAACGCGGATTATTTGCTTCTACCGTCGCGCGCCAATCTTCAAAGCTACGACGGCTTGCGATTTCTTCTGGAATTTTAGAGGCATAAAACTGGTAAATCGTTTCTTCATCGACCACTAAATCACGGCGACGCAATTTATCTTCAACTCGCTCCACTTCTTCAAGTTTAAGCAAGTTGTGTTTTAAAAATGGTGGGATCGTACCCAAATTACCTGTGGTTAATGCATCGCGTAAGAAAATCTCATGCGCAGCAGGCTGGTCAACCTTCTCAAAATTAATTAACCGTTTTGGTTCAATAATTAAACCAAACAGCGAAATTTGAGCATAGGCATTTACAATACCAGCTTTCTTAGACCAATGCGGCTCAAAATAGTGATATTTCAATAAATCACGGGCAGCAAGCAAAATCCATTCAGGGTCAATTTTGGCTAAAGTACGTAAATACACTCGAGAGGTTTCGACCATCTCAAAAGCCATCACCCAAGAGGTATTGGTTTTGTGCAAAGTACTTGCTGGAAAGACTTTAGCCTTTTGCTGACGCACTGCCATAAAGGTATTTCGCTCATCAGTTTTATTGGCAATAAAAGATAATAAACCTGTCAGCAACGCACGATGCAAGTTTTCATAGTTTGCATCTTTTTCATTAAAGCTAAGTTTTAAACCTTCTGCTAACTCAACTAATTGCTGGTGTGTCTGCTTCCACTCACGTAAACGTAACCAACTTAAAAAATTCTGCTTGGCAAACTGACGTCGTTTATTTTCAGACATGCCTGCTTCACCTTTAGGATTTAAAGTATCCCAAAGTTTCAAATAAAACAGAAAATCTGAATCTGCTTCTTTGAACAAAGCATGCTTCTGGTCTGCCTGCATCTGTTTATCAGCTGGGCGCTCACGTGGGTCTTGAACCGCTAAAGCACTCACCACAATCAAGATTTCTTTGAGCACGCCAAAATGAGCACCGCCAATGATCATACGAGCGAGTCGTGGGTCAATCGGCATACGAGCCATCATTTGCCCGACTTTAGTCAGCTCATTTTTCTTCTCGTTAAGTGCCCCTAACTCAATGAGTAACTTACGACCATCATTTACAAGACGGAAATCTGGTGGCTCAATAAAATCAAAGTTTTCTAACTCGCCCAAACCTAAACTGTGCATTTGCAAAATAACAGAAGCCAAGTTGGTTCGTTTAATTTCAGGTTCGGTAAATTCTGGACGGCTTAAAAAATCTTCTTCGCTGTATAAACGAATACAGACACCAGCAGCAATACGACCGCAACGCCCTTTACGCTGATTGGCAGCGGCTTGGGAAATAGCTTCAATGGGTAAGCGTTGAACCCGTGATCGATAGTTATAACGAGAAATACGGGCAAAACCGCTATCAATCACATAACGAATATTTGGAACAGTCAGCGCAGTTTCGGCAACGTTGGTCGCAATAATAATACGGCGACCCTTTCCACCTGGACTGAAAATCCTTTGTTGCTCAGAAACAGCTAAGCGCGCATACAAAGGTAAAATTTCGGTATGTCTTGGCCCGTACTTTTGCAAGGTTTCCTGCAACTCACGAATTTCTTGCTCGGTGCTTGAGAAAATTAAAATATCAGCATGTTCAGGATGACCTTTTGCTTCAGCATCAGCAAAGCATTCTTCAACTGCCTGTACGACTGCTCGAGGTAAGTTTTCTTCGAAATCATCAAACTCATCGTCATCACTTCCGCCAATATTCATCTCTGAAATTGGACGATAAAGCACTTCAACTGGGTAACTACGCCCTTCAACTTCAAAAATTGGTGCATCATTAAAGTAATTACTAAAACGATTTACATCTAAAGTTGCAGAAGTCACGATAACTTTGAGGTCTGGGCGTTTTGGCAACAACTGCTTTAAATAACCCATAATAAAATCGATATTGAGTGAGCGTTCATGCGCCTCATCAATAATGATCGTGTCATATTTAGACAAAAAACGGTCATTGCCTAACTCGGCAAGCAAAATACCATCGGTCATTAACCGCACAATCGAATCTTGCGAACCCTGTTCATTAAAACGGATTTTAAAACCAATCGATTCGCCGAGCTTTTCGCCGACTTCTTCTGCAATACGCTGAGAAACACTACGTGCGGCTAAACGACGAGGCTGAGTATGCCCAATCATACCTGTTAAGCCACGGCCTGCTAACATTGCAATTTGAGGAAGCTGAGTGGTTTTACCTGAGCCAGTTTCGCCTGCCACAATAATGAGCTGATGCTTTTGAATCGCATCAATTAAACGGTCAGCATATTGCGAAACAGGTAAATCCTGATTGAGTTTAATTTTAGGGAGACGTTCAAATCGCTGCCTTACTTTGGCATTAGATTGTTCAAATAATTTTTCAATCTCGGCTGTATTGGCTTTTTTATCTTTACGCAAACGATTTAAACGGTAACGATCTCTTGCCATTACCCACTGATCAATATTTAAATCATTCTGCACAGACAAATTTTCCTGAAAATACAACAATCCTCTATTTTACGCTCTAATGCCCTTCAGGTAAAACACTTGGTTTTTTATATATTTTTAATTTTTTAAAATTTTACCCTTGAATTTTGGCTAAGTAGACTTCATGTTGTTATGCAAGTTTCTTTTACTATAACTGTCATTTGATTTACATGTTTTTGCAGTCAAATCGAATACAGTGTTTGGGGACTTAAAAATCGTAAATTTATCACTTATTCAATTTTCCGATTTTAGTCATGTAAAAATACTATTTCCCCAATAAAGAATTTTTATTTATTCTACATCTCGTAAACAAGTTTAAATATAAACCTCAATCATGGAGACAATGATGAGCTTGATTAATACTGAAGTTAAACCATTCCAAGCAACTGCTTACCACAACGGCCAATTTGTTGAAGTTAACGAAACTAACCTTAAAGGTAAGTGGTCTGTTGTATTCTTCTATCCAGCTGACTTCACTTTCGTTTGTCCAACTGAACTTGGTGACTTAGCTGACAACTACGCTGAATTCCAAAAACTTGGTGTTGAAATTTACGCTGTATCTACTGATACACACTTCACTCACAAAGCTTGGCACGACACTTCTGAAGAAATCAAAAAAATCCAATATCCATTAGTTGGTGACCCAACTTGGACTCTTTCTAAAAACTTCGACGTTCTTATCGAATCTGAAGGTTTAGCTGACCGTGGTACTTTCGTTATCGATCCAGAAGGTAAAATCCAAATCGTTGAACTTAACGCTGGTGGTATCGGCCGTGACGCGTCTGAGCTTCTTCGTAAAGTAAAAGCTGCTCAATACGTACACTCTCACCCAGGTGAAGTTTGCCCAGCTAAATGGAAAGAAGGCGAAGCTACTCTTGCTCCATCTATCGACCTAGTTGGTAAAATCTAATTTTTTAGATTAGGCCAATACGTCTAAAAACCACCCTTTTTAGGGTGGTTTTTTTATTGGTTATTTTTATAAATCTAAGCTCTATTCCACACCAAAATTTTATAGCTAATTTTTTACAATTCTTATACTTATAAATTTATAGCAACATTCATTTATGAATTGTCAGCCTGCTTAACTTAGAGTACTGTCGAATTATGAAACAAAAGAGCTTTATATATGTATTAAAAGATCAAACAAAAGTAGGAGTAGTTATATGGAAAAATCTGTTGTTGTAACCTCTTGGAAATACGATGTTTCTTCACGCTATTTAAAAATTTTCTATAGCAATGGCTCAGGTGAGCTCTATCATCCAGTTCCAGAGTTTATCTACAATAATTTGTTACGCACCAATGATAAAACTGCATTTGTTCACAAATATCTTGAGTTTGATCTGCATTTTAACAGACTCCGTATTTCTGCTTAATCATAAAAAATCAGCCCGCTGGGGCTGATCTGTTTTATATCTTTTGGCTATTAAGCCACGTCATTTTGCTCAATATATTTCTCTAGCATTTTTTCCTTTACCTCAATATGCATATTGATTTTACTAAGGTCCCCCTTATAGTGCTCGACCACGCGATCATCCATAATTCTTGACCACCAAGATGGAATAAATGCAGGCAAAATCATTGCACCATAACCTGCTGGTAATTGCGGTGCATCTTCAAAGTGACGTAAGGTCTGAAAGCTACGAGTTGGATTGGCATGATGATCTGAATGGCGTTGTAATTGATATAAGAACAGATTGGTCACCACATTATTATTGTTCCAGCTGTGCTCTGGCATAGTACGTTCATATTGGCCATTTTCTTTCTTTGCACGCTTTAAACCATAATGTTCAATGTAATTCACCGATTCAAACAAAGTTACTGCATAAGCGGCTTGAGTAACTTGAAATGGGATAGAACGCGCACCAAATTTCGCAAACATGGCTGCATGGTACACAGCAGACATCGCCCAGCCATGAATCAGCTCATTTTCCTTACACAAGAAAGGCAATTTCTTACGTTCTAAACGATTCTTTTCAATTTCGATTGCCGATTTAAAGCTACCAATTACGGTACGCGGCAAAAACTTCCAGAAGGTTTCACCAAATTGCGAAGATGCTGGATCTTCAGGTGTCGCAACGCGGCGGTGGTGTCCATAAGGGTGTTCAATTCGGAAATGGTTATAACCCGAGGGCGCTAACGCTAAATGCGATAAATAATGTTCAAGCTGCCCATTCTTGTGGCTAAGTTCATGTGCCGTATTAATGGCAATTCCATTGACCATTCCCACCAAAGTGCCAAGTAAAACCTGATCAGCAAGAGGTGTATTTTTACGACTGGCTAAATATGCTCCATAGATATTGGTTGCATATTGCAAAGGGATAAAAAGTTTAACAATGCGAGCGTAATACGGATCCGCTTCTAAATCTGCGATTGCGTCTAATGGCGGATTTTCCGTGTCTTCACCAATCAATTTATCCAATGCCGGAATAACACCATGAATAAATAATGGCCCAAATGAAGCGAAGAACTTTTTAGTTTTTTTAGGACCAAATTGATAGCCCGCTAGGCCACCCATTGCAATGGTCGGTACAGCCAAACCCAATAGCCATAAATGACGCTTTTTATCCTTAAATGTTGTTGTCGCTTGCTCGACATCCAGTTGAGTATGCATATTCATTAGAGACTCCAATCAAACACAAAATGTTTTGCTTGAATTGATTGTGCTCGTTCATCGCCCCTCTATATTATCATTTTAAGACTTGCTATTATCATTTTAAGACTTTGCTGAGTTTTTCTTGTGCAGAAGCAACAGATTCCTGTTATTCCATCACGTTATTATTTACGGCTGATTGAAATTTTAATCAGCACGCATCAATACGATAATGATTTATTGAGGGCATTCCAGCAAGAACTGGCAAAAACAGAATTATTATCAATTCAACAAATTGAACAATTCATTGAGATTGGTTTGAGTCTACCCAATACTCAAGACTTGGCCTTTGAACTGGGTAAAAATATAAAACTCAGCTCACATAGTCTAGTGGGCTACGCGCTAATGACCAGTCCTAATTTGGAACATGCACTTAGGCTGATTGCACAATATTTTAGACTGATTATGCCGAGTTTTAAGCTCAGCATTCAGTTTCCGACCAATCAGCAAAAGGTTGAACTATTATTTGAACCAATTTTGCAGATGAATAAGCAGTGTTTGGCTTTTCATATTGAAGCGATTGCCGTGGCGTTTTACTACAGCTTGTTAGAATTGGCAGGTCAGCAATTACAACGCTACCAAGTATATTTGAGTGTTCCAGAGCCGAGCTATCAAGAACGTTACATATCCTTAGTGAAAGCTAATTTCCACTTTAACTATACGTGGCTTTCAGGAATACGTGTGGTGATTGATCAGCAACAATTAGCACTACCCTTGCCTTTAGCAGATGCACATAGTCTAAAAATAGTTGAACAACGCTGTCAGGAACAAATCCAGAAGATCTATCATCAAGGTGAAATTGTTGAATGGGTCAGCATGATGTTGCGACAAGCTAATCAAGTCCCGACCCTAATGGAATGTGCCAAAGTATTAAATATTTCGACCAAAACCTTGCAACGCTATTTACAGCAGCAAGGCGTTGAATTTCAAAATTTAAAGCAACAGATCAGTACTGAGCGTGCCATTGATTTATTAGAGAATTCTACCTTTACCATTACCCATATTGCCTACGAACTAGGCTATTCCAACCCTGCCAACTTTACCCGCGCATTTAATAAAGTACAGGGTTGTAGTCCCCAAGCTTATCGGCAAGAATATCTCAAGAAAGTTAACCTACTTCAGAACCACCATACATAAACCTGCACCTATCGGCAAAATACTGCTCATAAAATTTCCATCGTTTTTAATTAAAGATAAGAATGAACTTACTTCAGCCGCATGTGAAATGACGTTATCAATAATGAGAACACCACCATTGGGCTTCATCAGACGTTTTAAATCTGGCCAATAATTCTCGTAAGCATGACGCTCGGCATCTAATAAAATAAAATCAAACGTTTCCTGCGTTTCTTTTAAATAATCAGCTGCATCGCCTACCCAAAATTGAACGATTTCACTAAGCTCTAACTCAGCAACATGGCGTTTCGCCTCAGCACTTCGCTTTGCATCAATTTCAACTGTAGTCACCTGCCCACCAGTTGCCTGAGCGGCTTCAGCTAGCCATAAAGTTGAGTAACCCGTTGACGTACCGATTTCTAAAATAGCCTTGGCTTGCTGCATACGAATAAATTGCGACAATAGTTTTGCAGACTCAGCCTCAATATTGCGATAACGCAGCAAGCGATCTGCCTGCTGGGCATCATGCCGTTTAAAGGTGTCATATAAATCTGCAACTCTTTGTAAGAAAAAAGTATTTGGCATCTATTCACCCTTTAAACTCGTTATTTTATATGACAGCCATTTAAGTTAAGTGCTTTGAATTAACTTAAACCGCGGTACAATACTTCCATCAGCCACTTGAACCGTTTCAGTAAACATATCTAATGGACGTACCCAAGTTGAATAGTCACCATAAAGACACTGATAAACGACTAGCTCCTCTTCAGTCTCACTGTGTTTTGCCACAGAAAAAACTTGATAGAGATTACCTTTATAATGCTGATAAATGCCGCGTTGCAATGACATGAAAGTACCTTTTGATGTTATGACATAAAATCTTTACAGCCATATAACATATATAAATTTTTAAATACTTTCACTTTAAAAGATAAAAAAGAGTAATAAAGGACACTTAAAGACAAATTACCGCATTAAATTATTGATATTGTTTACGAGCACCACACAGCATTCAGAAAACCGATTAAATCTATAAAGACATACTGTTTTACCTGTTTTATGTTTTAACGTACTATGCATCTATTGAAAGAATTTGGATGCATTGGAGTAAAAACAGATGTTAGATCAAAACATTAAAACTCAATTAAAAGCTTACTTAGAACGTTTAGAAAGTCCAATCGAATTAGTTGCTGCTTTAGATGAATCAGATAAAGCGGCTCAAATTAAAGAATTAGTAACTGAAATCGCCGAACTTTCTGACAAAGTGACTGCCCGTTTTGATGGCAACAATACACGCCGTCCAAGCTTTGGTGTGGCTAAAGCAGGTGAACAACCTCGTGTGTTCTTTGCAGGCTTACCAATGGGTCATGAGTTTACATCTTTGATCTTAGCGCTGTTACAGGTGTCTGGTTATGCACCTAAAGTGTCAAATGAAGTGTTGAACCAGATTAAAGGTTTAAACCTCAAAGCCAACTTTGATGTGTTTGTATCGCTAAGCTGTCATAACTGTCCGGATGTGGTACAGGCGCTTAACCTGATTGCCATTTATAACCCGAACACAACAGCAACCATGATTGATGGTTCATTCTTCCAAGACGAAGTTGAGCAACGCAAAATCATGGCTGTACCAATGGTGTTCCAAGACAATCAACACATTGGTCAAGGTCGTATGACACTTGAAGAGATTGTGGCAAAACTTGACACTAACTCAGCTGAAAAAGATGCAGCAGTACTCAATGCCAAAGATGCTTTTGATGTATTGGTAATTGGTGGTGGTCCTGCGGGCGCAACAGCAGCAATTTATGCAGCACGTAAAGGTATTAACACTGGTATTGTAGCTGAACGCTTCGGTGGTCAGGTGATGGATACCATGGACATTGAAAACTTCACTTCTGTACAGAAGACTCAAGGTCCTAAGTTTGCTGCCGAGATGGAAGCACACGTTCGTGAATACGATGTCGATATCATGAACCTGCAACGTGTCAGCAAAATCACTGGTGCGAACCAAACAGCTAATAGTTTGGTTGAAGTTGAACTTGAAAACGGTGCAAAACTTGAATCGAAAACTGTGATCCTTTCAACAGGTGCACGTTGGAGAGAAATGAATGTACCGGGTGAGCAAGAATACCGTACCCGTGGTGTAGCGTACTGCCCACACTGTGATGGTCCATTATTTAAGGGCAAACGTGTTGCCGTGATTGGTGGTGGTAACTCAGGTGTTGAAGCTGCAATTGACCTTGCAGGAATTGTTGAGCATGTGACTTTGGTTGAGTTCGATACAAAACTTCGTGCAGACCAAGTCTTGCAAAACAAACTACATAGCTTGCCGAACACAACTGTGATTATGAATGCCTTAAGCACAGAAGTGTTAGGTGACGGCTCACAAGTGACTGGTCTTAAATATAAAGATCGTGCCACTGATGAAGAGCATGTGGTTGAGCTTGCAGGAATCTTTGTACAGATTGGTTTACTGCCAAACACTGACTTCTTAAAAGACAGTGAAGTTGAGTTAACCAACCGCGGCGAGATCATTGTGAATGACCGCAACGAAACCAATGTCAAAGGTGTATTTGCTGCAGGTGACTGTACGACTGTACCTTACAAGCAAATTATTATTGCTACAGGTGAAGGCGCTAAAGCATCACTCTCTGCATTTGATTACATTATCCGTTCTGGGCAGTAAAATCAGTCAAACCGTTATTATTTAACCCAAGCCTAGCATTACAAAATGCTAGGCTTTTTTAATATTGGAGTTACAACTCTTTAACAATTTTTGATCTTTATTAATCAGTTAGTTTATGTTTATATTTTAGACATCCATAATTTTGGATGCCATGAATTAGAAGGAAAAACACAATGAATAAATTACTTGTTGCTTTAGGTCTTGCTGCGACCGTTGCTCTTGTTGGATGTAATAAAGATAAAGCTCCAGAAACAGGCGCGACAACGGGTGAACACTTAGAAAATGCTGCTCAACAAGCAACTGCTGATATCAAATCTGCTGGTGACAAAGCCGCAAGCGATATTGCTACTGCAACTGATAAAGCGACTGCAAAAATCGATGCTGCAACTGACCATGCTGCTGATGCAACCGCTGAAGCTGCTGCAAAAACTGAAGCGACTGCTCGTAAGGCAACTGCTGATACAGCTCAAGCTGTTGAAAAGAGTGCTGCTGATGTTAAAGAAAAAGCTCAACACTAATTCCTAGACTTAGAAAAAAGCCCCTGTTCATACAGGGGCTTTTTTTTAAGTCTAAACCGATTATGAAATTAGACCTTCATCACGCATTGCAATTTGTACAGATTGACGTTCTGCTACTTTATTACGTAGTGCAATAATATGTTTATACGGCGTTAAATCATGCTCAATTGAATTTGACCAATTTGTTAAAACAAATAGATAAGCATCTGCTGGGCCAAAATTATCATTTACCAAATAATCATAATCAGATTCAGACAAATAGTTATCGATATATTTTAAAAGACGATCAATTTCTGCATAAGCTTTGGTTTTTTCATCACTTGTTAATGATCCCCCAAAGAATACGGCATAAGCATCATGTAATTCAGAGTTCAAATATCCCAACCACTCTAATACTTTCGCACGCCCCATCCCTGATGGAGGAATTAAATCCTGTTTAGGATCATGCTGAGCAAGAAACGGTAAAATCGCAACGTTTTCAGTTAACATTAAACCTGGATTAATTTCTAAAGCAGGTACATAACCTTTTGGATTAATCTCGTAATAATCTGCACCTTTTTCTGTTTTATGAGTTTTTAAATTTACCCGTTCTAAGTCAAAATCGACATTAATTTCATTTAAAATAATATGTGCTGCTAAAGAACATGCGCCTGGCGAATAATATAATTTCATATCTGATCCTTGTTATCTCACGTTAATGTTGAAAGTGGCATTATTACAGCTTGTAAAATTAACCAAAACCAATCTGCACAGCCTATTTTTCTCGCTTATGTAAATGACTATTATAGAAAATTCATGCTATTGCAAGCAGTGTTCTGTCGATTTCAACATTATTTCATACATAAAATATACAATCGTGATGACCATATCATTTCAAAAGCAAGAATCGAAAACTATCATCAAAATAAATAGGGACTGCTGCATTTATAACAGTCCCCGCAAAGCTATTATTTCTGTTTACGCATACGTGCTGCCCACAGACCTAAGCCAAGTAAACTTAAAATTGACCATGCATCAAAACTACCAGAACTGCTTTTTGAAGTCATAGCTTCTGCTGTGGATGTATCATTCAAGTCTAGATCGACAATAATCGGATCGTGATCTGAAGAGCGAAATGCATTATCGGCATAAAATGCAGCCTTTTGCTCATCCGTTTTATATTCTTCGTTGTAATCTAACACTGCTGGTTCATCCGAATTGATATGCCATGCGAATGTCTTTTTCACAAGTGGATATAAATCTGCATCGGCAAGTACATGGTCAAGGTTGCCTGAACCGCCATTTCCATCGGTGTTACTGCCCACACCAAAGACATAGCTGTACCCGTTCTTCCCTTCACCAACTTTTTCATCAGTCAATAATGGTTTAAAGCCTGCTTTTTCAAAGGTTAAAATCGGATCTTCTTTCGCATAGCTGTTCATGTCCCCGACTAAAAGTACATTTGGCTTTTCTACTTTTGTCGGTTTTTGTGCAATCCATGCGATTAATTTTTGTACTGAGTTAACACGCAGTGGGTTCCAGCAACTTTGTCCATCTTTTTGGTCAGCATTTTCACCTGTTGCTGCATCATTTCCTGTACCACAGCTTTTTGATTTTAAATGCTGAGGAATCACTGTAAAAATTTTTCCACCTGAAATTGGCTGGAAGCTTTGCGCAATCGTTTTACGTGTTTTACTATCGGCAAAATCTAGAGTTACAGGGTCATTAACGGGTTTAACTCGCTTGCTGTTATAAATAATTGCAACAGCAATAGCATCTGTACCCAATTTATCATCGTCTTTTGGAATCACATATTTCCAATCTGCACCCAAAGCACTGGTTAAATAAGCAACTGCACTTTTATCGCTATAACCATTGTTGGCAATTTCCATCAATCCATATACATCTGCATCAATGGTTTTAAGTGCTTTCACAATTTTGGCATGTTGTTTGTCAAACTCGGCTTTGCTTGTCGCACCACGTTCAGTTGGAAAACCTTTCGCTAAACCATTGTCATAATTCAAGACATTAAAAGAGGAAACACGAACTTGCTTACTGTTCTTAGCAACTACTGTTTCTGGACGTTTATTGCTATCCGCAATCACTTCAATATTATTTCGTCCCAAGATAGGCTGAACACGCCATGCACTGTTACTATACTGCATGATACCTTCGACATTTTTCAGTTGGGCACCTGTACGAAGGCTATGATTAGCATCAAATTGGAGTGGCAACCATGGTGTACGGTTTTGGGTATTATAGCCATCATCAAGGATAAGCTCTGAACGTTCATTGAGTTCTGCCAATGCTTTCGCTTCTGCTGAACCAGCCGAATACAGTTGGGTCGGCATAAATAAACGATTTGGACTTAAGCTCACTGAACCATAGCGACCATAGTTATAGTTTTCACTGACTGTTAGCGTCTGGTTAAATTTAACCAGTTCACCCGCGTAAATACTTGGTGTGGTCAATGCGGAAAAAGGTAACTCAAGTGGTTTTGCAGCCACCCATGTGCTCGCTGCAGTATTACAGGTTAAGACATCAGCGGTTAAGTTGGCCAATTGTAGCTGCCCAGAGAAAGCACCTAATGTACCCTTCACAACGACTTCTTCACCCACCTGACCACCTTTAGCGGTACCCGTTGATGGAGCATAAACAAAAATCGCATTACTCACACTAGCTTTTGCTTTCGTATCAGCGGTTTGCATGAAGAAACCATTATAGCCACCGTCATAGCGATAATCTGCCGTAATCACACCACGTACCGTATAGACACTTCCTTGTGTGTCATTGCGAACATCGGCAATCGGTGTCGTTGTAGCAGAACAGCTTAACGTATCTTTAGGTGGCTCTGTAGGAGCCGTATTTGCACCTAAATGCGCTGAGAAATCATTACGGTTTGACCATGCTGTCCATGAACTGTCTAAATCAAATGTTGTAGCAGGATCAATATTAGTCACATTATTGTTCGTTTGTTTACGGGCAAAACTATTTCCCGAGCTTTTAACTGTGCTCCCCCAACCACCATCCGGACGTTCCCCGACTTTACCAAAACGGTCAATCGCTGTGCCTTTATAATAAAGAACGATTGCATCATCACCATTAAAAGCCAAATTTGCAACCTGATTGACCTGATCACCCAAAGTTGTTTTTAAAGCGCTATGCCCAACTAAATACTTGGCTTTACTCGATAATGTACCCTGTAATGTAACCGTTAAATTGGGAGTTGCTTCACCATTAGCAAATTGTTTGATTTGATAATCAGTCAAATTGACGGCTGTACCATCAGGATTATAAACTTGTAGCCCCTTATTGTTACTGTTGCCATCAATATATTGGCTAAACATCAACTGAGCGTAGGCAGTATGGCTCAGTGCAGTAGTACTACCCAATACCATTAAAATGGTACTTAAACGATTAAGCTGAAAAGTTTTCATAACATCATCATAATTGTTAAAATCGCCAACCATGCTATGTATCTGCTATGACATTGCGATGAAAGATACATTAAAATTCAGTAACATTTTCTCAACCAAACGGTATAATTATCCAAAACATTTGACTTGATCACATGAAGACTTAAAATACCGCATTTGAATTTCAATATTGCCCAGGTTATGTCGATCGATCAGTTAGAAACGCAAATTGCAGACTTAGACAATTTGCCTGAACACCGTGAAATTGTGACGTTTATGCGTCGTTCAGCACCACTTAATACGTCTCAACGCACGGCATTAGAACAACATCGCGATTTAATTTTGGAATATCCTGTTGGCGACTTACGTCAACACTTCGAACACCCAGAGCGCCCTTTAACTGTTGAAATCGGTTTTGGTATGGGTCGTTCGTTAGTACTGATGGCAAAAGCGCACCCTGAACGCAACTATGTGGGTATTGAAGTCCATGTACCTGGTATTGCTCAATGCCTATATGAAGCAGGTATAGCAGAAGTTAAAAACTTACGTGTACTTGATGCAGATGCAATTCAGGTTTTACGTGAAATGCCAGACAACAGCATTAACTGCGTACAACTTTACTTCCCAGATCCTTGGCAAAAGAAACGTCATTTTAAACGCCGTTTTGTTGCTCATGAGCGTATGCCATTGGTTGAACAAAAACTTGAGCTTGGCGGTACGTTCCATGCTGCAACAGATTGGGAACCGTATGCAGAATGGATGCTAGATGTATTAGACAACCGTCCAGACCTTGAAAACTTAGCAGGTAAGGGTAATAGCTACCCTCGTCCAGATTGGCGCCCAGTGACTAAGTTTGAACGCCGTGGTATCGAGTCAGGTCATAAAATTAATGACTTTATCTTTAAAAAGGTTAAGTAAATAATAAAAAAGGCTTAGTAATAAACTAGGCCTTTTTATTTTAATATTAAAAAGAAAATAAATAATCATAGTTTATCTATTCTATTTCTTCTTCCTAATTAATGATTGCCAATCAAGCTAAATCTAGCTATTTATAGAAATTGATACTTGCTACACTAAAGCTTGCTGAGGACAACACATGTTAAAAATATTAGGGCGCGATAACTCCATTAATGTTCGCAAAGTCTTATGGCTGTGTGAAGAGTTAAATCTTGAATATGAAAGAGAAGATTGGGGACGAGGATTTCGCTCAGCACAATCACCTGAATATTTACAATTAAATCCAAATGGTCAAATTCCTGTTGTTTTAGATGGCGATTTAGTCCTTTGGCAGTCCAACAGTATTATCCGTTATCTAGCAAATGCCTACGATAAAGAACATCTGCTTTACCCTACTCAAGCGAAAGAAAGATTCTTTGTCGACCAATGGATTGATTGGCAAGCGATTGAGCTGAATAACAGCTGGACCTATACCATTATGTCTCTCTTGAGACATTCTCCAGATCATCAAGACCCAAATTTATTACAACAAGGTATTGATGACTGGAATCATCATATGCAAATTCTTGATCAACAACTCGCAAAAACTCAGGCCTATGTTGCAGGTACTGAGTTCACTCTAGCGGATATTCCAATTGGTCTATCTGTACAGCGCTGGAAAGCTACACCTTTTAATCATCCAACACTTAAGCATGTCGACCAATATTTTGAACTTTTAAATCAACGGGCTGGTTTCTTAAAATGGGGAAATAACGGCGAACCTTAACTTTTAAATCAGCTTTAAGCTAAGTGATGGCGCTTCACAATGCCATCACTTAAAAGTTGATAGACCTGCTTTAAATCATCTCGATTTGCTTGAGCTAATAAGTCTTGATGCATTGCTAAAATGTTTTGATCACCCCGCATCGCAGGCCCAGTTTGCATTTGCTTTGGATCATTTTGAGTCGCTTTTTTAGCTGTTTCCACAATTAATGGATAGAGCAAGCTAAAGTCGACTTGCTCTTCATCTACAACCTGCTTTGCCATATCCAAGCAATAGTTACTAAAATTACAGGCAAATACGGCAGCTAAATGCAAAGTTAAACGCTGCTTCGAGGTGTATTGATACACTCGGTTACTTAGGCTATTTGCTAAATCTGCAAGTAGTTTCTGATCAGCATCTACTGCCGCTTCAACAAACAACGGTGTTGCAGACCAGTCAACTTCTCTTTCAAAGCTAAATGTTTGTAATGGATAAAACACGCCTGCTTTTTCATGCACATGACTGATGACTTCAATATCAGTACTGCCCGAGGTGTGAACAATAAGAGTTTCGGGAAATAACTCATGTACCTGCGTTGCGAGCTCAGCAATTGCACTATCTGAAACTGCCAAAATAATTAAGTCAGACGGCTGGAACTCTTGAAGTGACTGGCATGCTTTTGCTTGAATTTGTTCTGCAAATTTTTGGGTTTTCTCAAAATCACGCGCATAGACTTGTGTAATGTGATGACCTTTGGCCAATAAAGCCTTCGCCAAATGAAAAGCAACACGCCCACTTCCTAACAAACTGATTTTCATACCAACCCAACAATATTAATCTCTATGAAAAAAGCTTCTCAAAATGAGAAGCTTTTTTCAAATCAGAATTCAATAAAATCAAATTTTTTTATGAATCTATTGATTATTGAGCTACAGAAAACTCAATACGGCGGTTTTTAAAACGCCCTTCATCAGTTGTGTTTTCTGCAACTGGCTGCTCTGAACCATGACCTTGAGCAACAATTTTAGATGCATCCACTCCTTTAGAAACCAAATAATCTACGACAGCTTGAGCACGGCGTTGAGAAAGTGCTTTATTTGCAGTTGCATTACCTGTTGAGTCTGTATGACCACCTACATTTAATTTCAAGCTATCCACTTTATTTAACAGTGGTGCAGCTTGATCAAGAATGGCTTTGTTATCTGCTGGAATTTCACTTGAACCACTCGCAAAATTAATAATTTGCAAGTTAAGCGCTTTAACTAAAGCATTTACATCTACATTGTTCGGGTCGATTGAGCCTAGAGCAGTTTGCGAAGCACTTAAGCTATTGCTTACAGATTGCTCAGCTGTTGCTGGTGCTGTACCGACAACCTCAGTATGTGGCACCAATGCTTTTACTTTTGCAGTTAAAGCTTCTAAAGCTGCTGCATCGCCAGCTTTCAATGTGATTTTGTCACCAACCCATTCTAAAGATGCGTTTGGAACACCTTTTAATGCACCAAGTACACCTGCTAATGCATCTTTATCAGTAAATGCAGCGGCATAAGTTTGGCTGGTATCTACATTACAGTCTTTAGGGGCTGAAAGAACTTTTTTAACTTGAGTTTGTAAAGTCGCCAAGAAACCTTGATCGCCTATACCTGCTTGGCACTGACTTACTGCACCTTTATCATCTGTACTTAAAGTTAAAGTAGCTGGTGCAGCAGCCGCTGCCGCTACGCCACTTGCAGGAGTAGTCTCAGCTACAGGTGTCGCCTCTTTGTGATGGCAAGAGCGCCATAACCAAGCAATAATAAGACCCAGAATAATGAGGGCAATAATGGGTAAGAACCCACGAGATTTACCAGTTGTCTCTGATGCTGCCGCAAGCGGAGGTACGCTTGAATGTGCTGCTGATGATAATCCTGCACCAATACCCAATGGTGCCAAGAGTCCAACTGCCCACTCCGGCAAGTATGAACGAATCGTTTCAGCATGCTGACGTAAATAGTTCACAATACTTTGCTGATCATTTCCGGCAACATCTGAAATTACATTAAGGCTGGGTTTAATTGCGCTGTTGAGTGTACTTTCTATTTCATTATTTGGCGCTGTACCGCTTAAATGGGTAAGTACAGTATTCTTAATTTGATCATTATGAGAAAAAAGGTCTGATAAGGAAGGAGCCAAACTGTTTTTCAATTGTCCAATAAGATCAGGTTTTGCAGCTAATAGTGAAAGCAAGATTGGATAAAATTTAGATAAAGCATTTGTTTTGTCGCCGAGGAATCCATCCTGGTTGTTTAATATTGTTGATGATACTTTTTCTTTAAGCAGTTCTATAGGGTTTATCGACATTGGTTATTCTCCCGAATCTTATAAGTCGTAACCAGCAACTTTTGATTATTCAAATACTTTTCTTTGCTGATAGTTTTTTATTCTAATGTGCGCGAAATTTTTTGTTGTTTTTTAAATAATTTATATACAATTTTCCATCGAGTATTTACAAAACAGGTAGACCATTATGATCTACCTGTTCATATCTTAAATTTACTTTAACTAAGTATTTTATATGTTAGCAAAAGTTTGAAGTACTTTACCCGTCAAGGTTTGTCCCAACAATGGGGTATTTTTCCCTTGTGATAAAATCGTTTCTTTGCTTACTGTCCAGCTTAAAGTAGGATCTACCAACACCCATCCGGCTTCATTTTCCCAACGTGAGGTCATATTGGCAACCTCTGCTGGCACGCTAGTGACTTTAGCAACCCATTCTAAAGGTTCGAATAAACCTTCATTAATAAGTTGAATGCCTAAAGATACATAGGTATCAAAAGCTGTGATGCCTGGCTGAGTTTCAGCAAATGGTGCCATTTTTGCCGAACTGCTTAAAGGCTCATGGTGCGTACAAATTGCATCAATTGCCCCTTCTTTTAAACCTTGACGTAAAAGTTCTTTATCTTGCTCTGAACGCAATGGTGGGCGAACGTGTGCAAGTGAGTTGAAACCGTCTATTAAGTGTTCAGTTAAATGTAACTGGTGCATTGCAACATCGGCAGTCACAGGCAAGCCTTTTGCTTTTGCCGCACGGATTAATTCAACCGATGCACCACAAGACAACAAACCAAAGTGAGCTTTTACGCCAGTTGCTTCAATCATAAGCAAATATTTTGCAATCGCTACAGTTTCAGCAAGCGCCGGAATCATCGGCAAACCTTGGCGAGAAGCAATAAAACCTTCGTGTGTACATCCATCTTTAGCAATCTGAGGTTCTTCGGCATAGAACACAACTGTTAAGCCAAGACCCGCTGCATATTCCAAAGTACGAATAACCACATCATCATTTTCAAAAGCAGCGTTGGCATTTGAAACAGCAGTACAACCACCCTTTTTAAGACCGGCCATATTTGCAGGTTGTTTACCATTTAGACCTTGGGTTTGAGCACCAATAATATGCATATGAATGCCGCCATCATGCCATGCCTTTTCAATCAAGCCATGAATAAGCGCACCGTTGTCTTGTACAATCGGCTTTGAATCTGGTGGGGTAATCACATGCAAAATGCCATTAGCACGTGCTGCCTTACCTTCAGATTTAAGTGTACCGTGTTGCTGTTGACCGGGTTCACGCAAACGCGCACACAAATCAACCATGGTTGGCATTAACCATTTGCCTTGACCATCAATCGTTTGTTCAACTTGCTCGGCTTGAGCAACCAACTTGCCATTTTGAATATATACAGTTTGTACGCTGTCTGTTTTTTGGATTGGGTCTAACACACGTACATTTTCAATTTTTACAATACTCATGTGATCCATTCCTTACAACGTAATCGCTTCAATTAAACCTTGCTCTTGGAGCTGGCCTTGCATTGACAGTGCCAACACAGCCATACGAACCGCAATACCATTGGTTACTTGTTTCAAAATAACCGACTGGTCTCCATCTGCAACACTTGAGTCAATTTCTACGCCACGATTCATTGGCCCCGGATGCATTACAATACAGTCCGGTTTAGCTAAACCAAGACGTTCTTTGTTTAGGCCATACATTCTGTAAAATTCAGACTGTGAAGATAATGCTGGAGAGTCAATACGCTCATTTTGAATACGTAGAGCAATAATCACATCACAATCTGCAATCCCGGCATCCATGTTATTAAATAAGCGAACATGTTCGCCATATTCTGAAAAGCCCACGGGTAATAATGTATTCGGTGCAATCACACGAATATCTTTACATCCTAGTGTTTGTAATGCAGCCACATCCGAACGCGCTACGCGAGAGTGTTTGATGTCACCAATAATGGCAACACTCAACTCTTCAAACGGTTTCTTTGTTTCACGGCGAATGGTAAGCATATCAAGCATCGCTTGCGTTGGATGAGCATGACGTCCATCTCCAGCATTAATAATTGCGACCTTTGGACATACATCTTTAGCAATGAAATGTGCAGCGCCCGAAGATGAATGGCGTACAACAAAAATATCCGCAGCCATTGCTTCAAGGTTCCAGAGCGTATCTCGTAGCGTTTCACCTTTTGATGTACTTGAACGTGCAATATCAATATTCAATACATTGGCAGACAAGCGTTTTGCTGCTGCTTCAAAAGTAGTACGAGTACGGGTGGAGTTTTCAAAGAAAAGATTCATAACCGTCAATCCCTCTAAGAGCGGACGGTTAATTAAATTATTATTATCATCTAAAAAGCTTTGTGCGGTATCTAAAATCTTCGTGAGGTTTTCTTTTGAAAGTCCCTCAATCGTTAAAAAATGTTTTAAATTTCCGTCTTGATTGAGCTGAACCTGGCTCGGCTGATGCAACGCTGCAATATGCATAATGGATTCCTATGGGTCGAATCGCGAAAACGTGCATAGTGTAGCTGAATTCCGCTCTTTTCGCAGAAGAACTTTACAGAATAAGACCCTAAATTGACCAAAAATTTAGGGTCTTATTCGAGATTACCTTAAAGCACCAATATAATGGTGTGGAACTTGTGCCCGATAAATGTCTTCGGCTGTTATTTCTGGCTCTTCATCAACCTTAACAACTGCAAGCGTTTCTTTTTGAGGAGGTTCTGGTAGTGTGTCAACTAAGGATCTTAATCGCTCAACATATCGTTTTAATTCATCATCTTCTGTTTCTAATGCCACCGTAATTACATATTTGGCATAATCTTTATTTTGAATCACATACATTGCATCTATTACCCGTCCTGTGACCCGACGCATACGCACATATATTTGTGTGGCCACCGAGAAAGCATCTGCATTAGCAATAAAACCATTCCCCAACATGTCTTTCATTTACAACGTCCCCATCCATTAAAATTATAAAATGGTTAAAAACTGACTTTGTCTGTTAAATAAATAACCATCAATAATGTTGATCTAGCAAAATACATACCAATTTCAAGGTATTATTCTTTAAAAATCAGTTTTTTGGTTGCAAAATGATAGGTTGCAATAATTTAAAAACCTTTAGACATCAAAATACGTTAAACTTTGCATCGTTAATATTTATATGTTTTGGTCAATCGAGTTTATGAATACCTCTTTACGTTTAAACCACTATTGGATTACTTGTGCTGATGGTTTAGAACCCCTCTTACAAGAAGAAATAGAACAACTTGGCACCAAAGTGACAGAACGTAAAGCAGGACGTTTAATCATTGAAGGGACGCTTGAAGAAGCTTACCGCATTTGTATGTGGTCGCGTCTCGCTTCTCGTGTTTTACTTCCTATTCATACTTATGAACTTGATTTTACGCATGATGCACGTGATGTCGCAGAAGAACTCTACGAAGGTGCAATGAGCTTTGACTGGTCACTTGTTTTTGCACCACAAAGTACTTTCGCAATCCGCTTGCATGCTGAACGTGAAATCATGGTCAATTCGCAATTTGCCACACTACGTGTAAAAGATGGCGTTGTTGATTCTTTTATGGAAGCTGTAGGTCGCCGCCCAAGCATTGACACCAAACAACCAGAAATTACGATCTATGCTTTGGCAGGTAAAACTGAACATACCTACTGTCTAGATTTATCAGGTGATTCGCTCCATAAGCGTGGTTACCGCCGTTACATGACGGATGCACCAATTAAAGAAAACCTTGCTGCGGCAATTTTACAAAAAGCTCAGCTCAAACAGCGTAATCCTGAGATTGTGCTTGACCCAATGTGTGGTTCAGGCACATTCATCATTGAAGCATTAATGATTTTAACTGACCGTGCACCAGGACTTGTTCGTCGTTTTGGATTTAATGGCTGGCATGGTCATGACCGCGACCTTTGGCTTTCACTTAAAGCAGAAGCAGCAGAACGTCACGAAAAAGCGCTTGAATTACCTTTACCTAAATTTTATGCCTACGATGCAGACTGGGAAGCGATTAAAGCAACCCGTGAAAATATTATTGCGGCAGGCTTTGAAAATGTATTAGGTCAGATTCAAATCGAAGAGCGTACTTTAGCTGACTGGCCAGATTTTGCTGCTGAAGGCAAAACTGCATTTATTGTCACTAACCCGCCTTATGGTGAACGTTTAGGTGAAAAAGCTTCAAACCGTTCTCTATACCTAGGTTTATCAGCACTTTTACAAAAGCATTTCCCAAATCAATATGCAGCAGTTATTGCAGCTCAAATTGAACAATCTGATGTTCTAGCATTTGAAGCGCCTGAAACGTTACGTTTAATGAATGGTAAATTACCAATTTATATTCGTTTCGGTGTAATCAAACCTGAAAAAGTAACTCAACCATTTTTAGCAACTTGGCAAGCTCAACCTATTGAAATGGAAGAAGCTCAAGACTTTGCTAACCGTTTGCAAAAAAATATGATTGCCTTGAAAAAATGGGCAACGAAAGAAAATGTTTATTGCTTACGTTTGTATGATGCAGACTTACCTGACTTTAATGTCGCTGTTGACTTATATGGTGACCGTTTACATGTTCAGGAATATGCACCACCAAAAACAATCGATCCAGAAAAAGCTAAAAAACGCTTTAATTTAGCGCTTGCTGCAATTCGTGCTGTTACTGGCTTAAACCGTGATGCCATCTTTATTAAGACACGTGCACGTCAAACTGGTACAACTCAATATACGAAGCAAAGTACGGCTTCAAAACGTTTTATCGTGCAAGAAGGTAAAGCTAAAATTTTAGTTAACCTGACCGATTACCTTGACACAGGTTTATTCCTTGACCATCGTCAAATGCGTTTACGTATTGCTCAAGAAGCACGTGGTAAGCACTTCTTGAACTTATATAGTTATACGTCTACTGCAAGCTTACATGCTGCGCTTGGTGGTGCTGCTAGTACAACAAGTGTGGATTTATCTAACACTTACTTGAACTGGTCAAAAGAAAACTTCGTTTTAAATGGCTTAACTGTAGATCATGCAGATGAACAGCATATGTTCTTTGCTAGTGACTGTTTTGAGTGGTTAAAAGAAGGTCATGAACAATACGACCTTATTTTTATTGACCCACCGACATTCTCAAACTCGAAAAAATTCTATGGTACATTCGATGTACAACGTGACCATATCTCACTGATTAAACGCGCAATGAACCGTTTGCACAGTGAAGGCACGCTCTACTTCTCGAATAACTATCGCGGTTTTGAAATGGACGAAGAAATTGAAGCTATTTTTCAGGTTGAAGAAATCACTTCTGAAACCATCGGCCTTGATTTTAAACGTAATCAAAAAATCCACCGTGCATGGAAAATTCAGCACCCTGCTCTAGATCAATATTAATAACACTCGAGGTTATTATTACTTCACGGTAATAATAACCTCACCATGAATATTTTTTGATTCAAAGTCATAACGTGTAAATCGATCTGTTCGGTCTGGTAGTACAACGATCTCTAACTTTTTCTTTTCTTTAATATCTATAACTTGATTTTGTTTTTGTTCTTGATAAGGCGATAACACACTTGACCTTAATGTATTCCAGTGAACTTCTTGTAAATAGTTATCTCCTAATACTTTCCGGGCTTGGTGCTGCTCTATTTCCGTTTTTTTTGCATCATCTTGAGCTTTCGCAATAATGACGGGTAAAGACGCAGTTATCGCTCCAGTTTGAGTTGCAAGCGCACTTTCTGTCATTGGTTGTGCTGCCCATGTATTTGATAATAATACAGATACACCGCTCAAAATTCCCAGCATATATCCTTGTTTATTATTCATTAGCTATTTCCTAAAATTGTTATTGTTTGTTATATCAAATCAAACTAGCAACTTTTTAATCTTGTCGCAATGTTATAAATAAACTTCCCGACAATTAACATTGATCGTTTTAAAACCTGAATTTTTTGACAGGCATTTTGTGAATATTCAAGTTTTTTTATAGATTGTTATCTCAGACTTGAATGCCCCCCCCTAAATCACTTACTGTGATTTTATTAATAAATCAAAACCATATGAGGTGAAATAATGCTTCAGCACTGCTGCCAACTATTAGAAAATCTTCAACTCAAAATTGCATTTATTGAAAGTGCCAGTTCCGGTTATTTAACCAGTCAATTTTCCATTCATAAAAATAGTGGTGCAGACATTTTATTGGGTGGTTTAGTCAGTTACGACCCCAGCATTAAAATTAGTATTTTAAATATCGATCCAAAGTTAATAGAAACTTACACGGCCGAATCACCACAAGTCACAGAAGAAATGTGCAGACTGGGCCAAAGCTTATTTCAACAAGCCAATATTATTGTAAGCTGTACGGGTCTATTAAAATCTGGAGGAAGTGAAACCGCAGAAAAGCCTGTAGGTACTTTTTTTATTTGTATTGCTTACCAAGAACGTATTTATCATTACCATTATTTTTTATCTGGCCACCCCGAACAAAAATTAAAAACATTAACTCAAAAAGTTTCAGACATCTTAATTGCTTTACTCACACCAAAAACACAAATAGTCTCGCCATAAAAAAAGAGAATATGTTTCCATATTCTCTTTTCGGTTTTAGCAGAAAAACTTAGCTGAGTTTCATTTTATCAAACACTAAGTGGCCATGTTCACCTTTAACCAAAATGGTATCACCTGCAACAAAATCACCTGACAAGATTTTTTGAGCTAATGTGTTTTCAATCTGTTGTTGAATCGCACGTTTTAATGGGCGCGCGCCATATACAGGGTCGAAACCTGCATCAATCAATAAATCAAAGGCTGTATCATCTACAGTTAAGCTCATATCACGATCGACAAGACGCGAACGTAATCGATCCAACTGAATATCGGCAATGCCGCGAATCTGTGCTTTTTTGAGTGAATGGAAAACCACCAACTCATCAATCCGGTTAATAAATTCCGGACGGAAATGCTGACTTACCGCATTCATTACGACTGTACGCACTTCATCGTCTGTTGCACCCTCACCTAGCTCACGTACATCTTGTGAACCTAAGTTCGAAGTCATCACAATAACCGTGTTTTTAAAGTCGACTACTCGACCTTGTGAGTCTGTTAAGCGACCGTCATCCAACACTTGTAGCAAAATATTGAATACATCCGGATGTGCTTTTTCAACCTCATCAAACAACACCACGCTATATGGTTTACGGCGAACAGCTTCGGTTAAAACACCGCCTTCTTCATAGCCCACATAACCCGGAGGCGCACCAACCAAACGGCTAACCGAATGTTTCTCCATGAATTCACTCATATCGATACGAATCATGGCATCATCACTGTCAAACAAAAAGTTAGCCAGTGCTTTAGTTAACTCTGTTTTACCAACACCTGTTGGCCCTAAGAACAAGAATGAACCACTTGGACGATTCGGATCAGACAAACCTGCACGCGAACGACGAACTGCGTTAGATACGGCAACAACAGCTTCATCTTGCCCGACAACGCGGTCATGTAAAAAACCTTCCATATTGAGTAGTTTTTCACGCTCGCCTTGCAGCATTTTAGTAACCGGAATTCCTGTTGCAGCACTAACGACCTCAGCAATTTCATTTTCAGTCACTTTAGTACGAATAAGTTTTGGCTCTTCGTTCTCTTCTGTGACTTCATCTTGCTCAAGCTGTTTTTGAAGCTCTGGAATTACACCATACTGTAAACGTGCTGCTTCAGCCAAATCGCCTTCACGCTGTGCTTTTTCAAAAGCAATACGCGCTTTATCAAGTTCAACCTGAGCTTGTTTAGTGCCTTCCACAAGAGTCTTCTCAGATTTCCAGATTTCTTCAAGATCGTTGTATTCTTTCTGAACTTCAGCGATCTGTCTTTCAAGATGAGTGACTTCGGCTTTACTACCTACATCTTCATCTTTTTTCACAGCTTCCAATTGCATTTTCAACTGGATTAAACGGCGATCAAGCTTATCAAGCGCTTCTGGTTTAGAATCAATTTCCATCTTAATACGAGAAGCTGCCTCATCAATCAAGTCAATTGCTTTGTCTGGTAATTGACGATCGGTAATGTAGCGATGAGACATTTTTGCAGCAGCAATAATCGCAGAGTCTAAAATTTGCACCCCATGGTGAGTGGCATATTTCTCTTTTAGACCACGTAAAATCGCAATGGTATCTTCAACACTTGGCTCATCAACCAACACTTTTTGGAAACGACGCTCTAATGCAGCATCTTTTTCAATATATTGGCGATACTCATCTAAAGTTGTTGCACCCACACAGCGCAACTCACCGCGCGCCAATGCAGGTTTTAACATATTACCCGCATCCATTGCGCCATCGCCTTTACCTGCGCCTACAAGCGTATGTAGCTCGTCAATAAACAGGATGATTTCGCCTTCGTGTTTTGCCAAATCTTTTAAAACAGCTTTTAAACGTTCTTCAAACTCACCACGATATTTAGCACCAGCCAGTAATGAGCCTAAATCTAATGATAAAACTCGTTTGCTTTTTAAGCCTTCTGGTACTTCACCATTGACAATACGCTGAGCCAAACCTTCAACAATAGCGGTTTTACCAACACCCGGTTCACCAATGAGTACAGGGTTGTTTTTTGTACGACGCGATAAAACCTGAATGGTACGGCGGATTTCGTCATCACGTCCAATCACCGGATCAAGTTTTCCCGCTAAAGCACGTTCAGTTAAATCAATCGTATATTTATTAAGTGAGTCACGTTGATCTTCGTGATTATTACTCATGACTTTGTCACTACCTCGAATATGTTCAATTACTTTACGTAAGCTGTCTGAAGTTACACCTACGGCACTTAAAATATTTTTAGTTTCGCCTGTTTCTGCTAAGCCTAATAGCACCCAGTCAGTTGACAAAAATTCATCACCCGCTTTTTGCGCATATCGATCTGCGAGATTAAGCGCTTTAACGGCCTCAGGGTTTAAATTGACATCTCCAGTCGGATTCGCAATGGTCGGAGCATCTTTTATAGCTTGCTCAAGCTTTTGTTTAAGTTCAGGTAACCGTGCACCTGCTTGTTGCAACAAACTAATATTTGATGGCTCTTCTAATAGGGTAGACAAAATATGAATACCTGCGATCGCGGTATGGTCTTTACCCATCGCTAAAGATTGAGCATCTGAAAGGGCTTGCTGCAAGCGGTTTGTAAATTTTTCAAAACGCATTCTTGTTATTCCTCACAACAAATTTGTACTTGTCTAATAGATGGGAACATTTTTTCGGATTTCAAATAAATTTATATATATTTTTCATAATGTTATTAAAATAACAATGAGTAAAACTCCATTATAATATGGGTTTATGAATGATCTATTTCAAGTATATTTTGTATAATTTTTAAGAGAGAACGAAAAAATGATATTTTCATCTGAATTTTTATAACAAGTAGCAATTTTAAAGCTGCAATATGTTTAATAGTTATCACTGTTAAATTTTAAAATATTTAAGGCAGCCCTTCGTCTGAAAGACTACCTTATTTCAAAATAACTAATTAATTATGCTATTGATGGAATGGACATTTAGCTTGCTCTGTTTTTTCTTTTGGAATATCTGGCGTAGAGATTGGGCGACGCTGATGCTGTTCCTGAATGATCGGGAACACAGATGTAAAGAAGTTTGACCAACCACCAGTACGTACCCGCAACAGATTATATTGCTCAGGTGATGTTACAGCTTGAGCAAATGTTTCTGGGTCAGCCACAGTTATTGTTAAAATATTAGATGAACTACCTTGGCTGAACTGTTTTAAAATACCAATCAAATCTTTAACACCAAAGTCTTCACCAATATTAAAGTCCGTAGGTGCTCCATCTGCCATTAAACTTGTACCAGCACCATCAAAGCCTTGTAAAGCACGACTGAACTCAACTGTTTGATGATCAATTGATAAATCTGCTGGACTTGGTGATGGACTTAGATCAGATGCGACAGTTGTACCGAGACGACGGCCATCAGCACTTGCACCATTCCAAGCTCCCATCTCCACATGATTTTCAAAAGTTCCTACGCCAGGTTGAATTTGAATACCAAAAGGATGCTCTTCTGAACCATAACGCTCAGCCAAACCTTTAAGGCTTTGTGCAAATTGGGGCCATGGATGAGTAAATGTCTTGACTGATATTTCAGCAATCATTTGAACAATCTCATCGCCTAATTTATCGACTTCAGAATTCCCTCGCCCATAACGTGGCTGTGCCAAAGCAATTTCACGTAAGCGCTTATAACGATCAGCTTGCGCAGCAATACGCGCGTGACCAGCTAAATTACTAATAAATGGCTCGGTCATTTTATATCCCCAGTCACAACACAAGCACTCTAACAACTCAGGCAATGTGGTTACTGCAGTTAAGGGATCAAATACCATTGCCTTAATAGCATAAAGTGAATTGATGGTATTACTCAGCGAGATATAGCACGGTCCATAAATACTATATTTAGCCCCACCACTATAAAAATCCTGTCCTTTAGCCAAACAGTCATCCATCAATACATTTAAAATTGGAGATGGGCAAATATCTGTATTGGCGCCATAACCTAGAATTTGACCATTGAAAGCTTTGCGATTGAGTAACTCAAAATGTTGCTCATAGAGCTCTAACAGTTCTTCAAAACTATCAATCTGATCGGCAGGTCTGCTATTTAATGAAACAGTTTGTCCAAACAGATAGCTTTGCCCAGCACTTGAAATTGTTCTACCTTGATTTAATGCACATTCCAACGGCTGTAATGTCGAGAACCCACCTAAAGAAAACCAGTTTTCGCCAGGGAACTGAGGTTCATAACAACCATCACAAGCGTAATTTTGTGCTGAACGAATATCGACTTTAGAGTTCCAAGTTGGCAAATTAGTGAGTGTATCTCCCCCTACACCATTTCCACTCTGATGAAGACTAGGAATGAGCTTTTCATCATTTAATAAAATCGGGTGAGCACCACCAGATAAAATTGCATGTGCAGCTTCTTCTAAAATATCTTCAGGAATATCTTTTCGGGTTCTTAAAGACAAACACGGGGCATTTAATGGTAAACGGCCTGATGCACGTATGAATAATCGTGTCACCTCATTGTAAGCAGGTTTGGTTTTAGAAAAGTCTTCTTCACCATCAACTTTTGTACCGCCAACTGTAATCTGCTGAATCCATTGCCCCAAAGATGCTCCTTGAGGATAAGGGCCAGAACTACCACCCATCGCAAGATTACCGAAAGGTTGATGGTCTTCCATGAAAATACGGTTTTGTTGTACTTTTTCATCTAGCTTGATATAGAAGGCATCGATAATTTCTTGCGCTTGTTCAGGCGTAGTTGAATGGTTATCCAAGAAAGGCTGCAACAGTTGATCCATGCGTCCAAATGCTGTTGGTTCACCATTCAAATGCAGACAGCTATGCAATGTAAAAATGAATTGAACTGCTTCAAGAAATGTCTCTGGTTTATCTTTCGACAACTTTTCCATTCGTCGACCAATCGCAGTTAAATTATCTTTTTCAAACTCTTGCCCTTTTTGCATCTGACCTGCGATTTTAAGTGCAAGCTTTGAGTAATTTAAAAAATATTCAGAAATACCAGTCAATGCCAATGCCGAAGCTTCATAGAAATCTTTTTTCTCTTGGGTTTGGGCATTGCTTGCATGTTTAGCAATTTCTAGTTGTAGACCAGCCAAACCTAAATCTAGTGCTTTTTTATAATTCGGAATAACATGTCCAACACCCGATGCTTCACTTAAGTTACGCAAAAAGCCCTGAAGACGTTCTTCCTCAGATAAATATTTCATCACATAGCGACCTTCACCCAAGGTCAGGTTTGGCATGGCTCCTACAATAATTTCATCAGGTAGAATACGATAGGTATCTGATCCATAAATGACCTTACCATCACATTCACGTCTGTTCGAATATGGAATCATTTCACCATTTTTTAATAATATTTTCCGTCCACGGAAACCATAATTTTCTGATGAGAATAATTGCAAACTTAATCGAATGGCCCAACCTTTGCGTAACATAATCGATAAACCCATAATACTTTCAGGCTTATCAGAAATATCGAAATGGTTAATGTAATAATCTATTCCGTGCTCAATTTCTTCTTGTTTCCGGTTAAAATACCAGTTGTCTTGCCACAAAGAAAATGTATTCTCAAGTAGACTTAAAATACGATTAGACGGTGGCTTAAAAAAATCACTATGGGGATTTAGCCCAGTCGCCATATTAAAAAGATAATTACTATGATTGTAGTACATCAAACCATTATCAGAACTCTTCGTATAATGTCGATCAAAACGCATCCAGTCCATACCTGGGAATAATTCCCAATCTATGTCGTCGTTGTCGTTGTCGTTGTCGTTCAAATAATTAAAATTATTTAGATATTCTGGAGCATTATCTAATACCAAGTCTTTTAAACTTGGAATATAAAAGATACCGCCTAAGTCTGAGTGAAGATTATTGAATAGACGGTCATTCATGAAACCTTTCAGGATATCTTGCTTGGAATCTTTCTTAGAGTCTTGTCTTGGTCCAATCTGGTTTGCCATCACTTCTTCTAAAATGGCAGCAGTTTTTGCAAAACCAGCAAAATAAATCCCTTCTTCATCTGCTTTAGTTACCGATTTTGGCACTCTAAAACTTGAATTTGACTCAGCACGACCAAACGGCAAACCCAAACGTAGAACTGGTGTAGTATTTCCATTTTCATCTTGCACACGAGAAGCTTTAATATGTGAACGGCTATCACGGTCTGGAATAATCGTGTCATCAGTTTTACGTCCAATCAAATCTTCGATTTGATCTTCTGACATCATATTGATTTGATCCCAGTTAATTAAAAACCGTTGGGATAAAACGTATGAACCACCAAAATGATCCATATCTTCTGCACCAATCAAAGTATGCTTTGCCAGTGAAATTGGATCAGATGGATTATTTAAATTTTCAGAAAAACGACAACCTAGAACCTTACCATTGCGACCAGTTTTAGATTGTGAAGCAGTAACTTGACTAAATATTTCCTTAATATCTAAAGCTAAAAAATGCTCAATATATTTCTGTAATACTGTACAAGCATCGGCATCATCACTTTTTACATGCAACCAAATGTCACCATCCGAATTTTTAAAACTCCCATTAGAATCAGAGAAAACTTCTGAGACATTTGGATTTTTTTCTTCTGGATAATGTAATTGCATTCCTTTTGGTCGCGACAAATTATCTTTTTTACAAATCTGATCCCAATTATCAAAAGATACACCAATCGACAAAGTTGTATTTCTACTGGAAAGTGCTGGATTATTATGGACCTCTTGACGCACAGCAATCATTAACTGACGAATTTTTTCACGTGTAATCTCTTTATTTAACCAAACTGTACTAAAAACTGCATGGGGTGAAGGATAAACCAACCCACGCTGCATATATTTCCATATTTCAGTAAAACGATCATCATAAGATATATTTAACATTATATTAAGTCCTTTAAAATATTTATATAATAATTAAGATTATGATTATTAACCCAACCAATAAATTATTATTAACAATAAAAAATCAAAATAACAAGATATTTAAAATCCAAATAAAATAGTAGGAATTAAAACCCAAAACAAGTCCAATATAAAATAAAATTTAGAAAAACTAAAAGAAGAAACAAATAAACCGAACAAAATAAAGAAAAGTATATAAATCCAACAATCAACTATTAAAATAAAATAACAAATAAACCATTTCATTAAAAAATTAAAATAACTTTTAATTAAAACTTATTGATATAATCTTCATTATTCTTTGCATAAAAACTAAGGTTGCCATGTTTATAAAAAAGCTCATCTCCACTTTACTTTTTACATCTATACCTTTTTATTGCTTTGCCGAGCTTCCACAAGACTCCCGAAGAGCTGGTGGGATTGCAGTTATTCCCTTGACTAGGGATATTACTCAGGTCACCTTTCAGCAAAAGCCTGTTTTAATTAGTCAGGAAGGTCAGCAGCGTTATGCTGTAGTGGGTATTCCGTTATCTACTCCACTCGGCAGTGTTCAGCTCGACACGAATAAAGCAGCTATTCAAATAGAAGTTAAGTCCTATCCTTATGCTGAACAACGGATTAAAGTCACTAACCAAGATTATGTGAACCCAAACCAAAGCCAGTTAGACCGCTACGCTCAAGAAGCTAAAGAACAAAATGATGTGTATAGCTCATTTACACAGAGCTCATGGCAAACCCTACCAGCATTTATACGTCCAACTTCGGGGAAATTTACTAACTCTTTTGGAAGAAAACGCTTTTTTAATGGTGAAGAACGCGCGCCCCACTCAGGTTTAGATATTCCTGCACCAGTAGGACAAAAGGTAGTTGCGCCCGCAGATGGAGTCGTTATCCAAACCGGATCTTATTTTTTTAATGGTCAAACTGTATTGATTGATCATGGGCAAGGCTTAATCAGCATGTTCTGCCATTTAAGCGCAATTAAAGTAGAGAAAGGCCAACATATCCGCCAAGGAGAAACTTTAGGTTTGGTGGGCAAAACCGGACGTGTGACAGGTCCGCACTTGCATTGGGGCATGAGCCTGAATAATGCACGGGTAGATCCTCAGTTATTCTTAGGTAAAACAGGCTAATTTAGTTTTTTTCGAAAATATTTTGGCGCATCCATATAGCCTTCTCGTAAGTAAAACTGGTGCGCCAATGTCCGCTGTTCACCCGAATGCAGTTCCATTCGATCACATCCCCGTTGTATTGCCAATTGCTCAGCCTTCTGCAAAAGCAAATGACCGATGCCTTTACTTCGTATATTTTCATCAACACACAAATAGCATACTTTGGCAAAATCGCCCTGCAAAGCAATTTGCGGAATAAAATAGAGAGATAAAAAGCCACAAATTTGATGCCCTTCTTCAGCAATCAAAATTTGTGAGTTAGGGTCATTATTTAGTATTTCAAATTTTTCTTGGATAAGAGCGAATGGCTGTGGATAGCCCATCTGTTTAAGTAAATCGCATATGGCCTGACTATCTTCCAATTTAGCAGTACGAATATTCACTTTCATCGCTCCTCTTATTTTTTAGTTATTTTTGATAATAAAAAAGCCAACTCTAATGTCAGCTTCTTTTATTTTCTATCTATCAAAAAAATACCTTATTCAGCTTCAATAATTTCGAAGTCGTGGGTAATTTCAACACCACCATCAGAAAGCATTTTACTCGCTGAGCAATATTTTTCGGCAGATAATTCAACCGCTTTTGCAACCTGTTTTTCTTTAACAGCTTTACCTGTTACCACAAAGTGTAAGTGGATTTTAGTAAAAACAGCTGGAATTGTGTCAGCACGCTCAGCTTTTAAATTACATACAACATTCGTCACATCTTGGCGTGATTTCTTTAAAATTGTCACAATATCAAACGAAGCACACCCACCAAGTCCCATTAATAGCAATTCCATAGGACGTGGACCACGGTTTTCACCACCATACTCAGGTGAGCCATCCATAATGACACTATGCCCACTATCCGATTTCGCTTCAAAAGCAACATTCTCTAGCCAATGTACACTTGTTTGCATTGCAACTACCTAAAAAAAATTATAAATTTAAGCAGGGTCTGTTGACATTTCATCTATGGATTGCGTTAGAGCTAAAAATTAATCCAAATAAGACGCAAAACCCAGACAATGGCAATCCTTTGTCCAGTTTTGTTATATAGTTTGTGAAATTTCAGCCATAATCTGAGTTACAATTTAAGCAGTGCAGACATAGCGCGAGACCATGTTATTTTGTACGTTCCGTTGTTAAGATCTATTTATTTAGAATGGCTAAATTTCATAGCTCTTGCTTGGTAACGTCTAAAAGAATTGTCTTATGTCGCAACCATCTGTGAAATGTCAACAGACCCTTGTTTTGTACACTAACATAAAATGAGTTGATAAGGAATTTCATCTCTTCTGTGTAATAGCTCATCTCGGGCTTGTGTGAATTGTTTACCCTATTCGGAACATATTAAGCATGACTTCAAATTTTTCACAACTCAGCACAGATGCTTTATCTCCGGGGCAACTACCTGAATCCGTTAAAGCATTGTTAAAACGTGCTCACATCAACAGATATCCAAAACGAACCACAATTGTTGATGCCGGAACAGAGTCAAAATCTTTATATTTAATTCTAAAAGGCTCAGTTTCAATTATTTTACGTGAAGATGATGAACGTGAAATTGTTGTTGCATATTTGAATCCGGGCGACTTCTTTGGGGAAATGGGGCTTTTCGAACCGAACCCTCAACGTACAGCTGAAGTTCGTACTCGTGATGTCTGTGAAATTGCAGAAATTTCTTATGACAACTTCCACGAACTTAGCAAACAATATCCAGACTTAAGTTATGCTGTTTTTGCACAACTTGTTCGTCGTCTAAAAAATACGACTCGTAAAATGACAGATCTTGCATTTATTGATGTGTCTGGACGTATTGCACGTTGTTTAATCGACTTATCTTCACAACCAGAAGCAATGATTTTGCCAAATGGTCGTCAAATTCGCATTACTCGTCAAGAAATTGGCCGTATTGTGGGATGTTCACGTGAGATGGTTGGCCGTGTACTCAAGACATTAGAAGATCAAGGGATGATCCAGACAGATGGTAAAGCTATTCTTATTTTTGATGTTTCATTAGAAGAAGCACCTGCTCCTGATGAAGACTATGATGATGAAGAATAATATTTATTAAATTTTTAATAAAAAGCAAACTTCGGTTTGCTTTTTTTATATGCAACAATGAGTTAATACACAAAACTTACAAACTATTCTAATTTTATGATTTAAGTTGAATACATATTCTCCGTTAGGCTAACTCAAAATTTCCAAGGATTCCGCTGTATGCAATTTAACCCACTTAGTCGCACAGGCCTCAAGCTTCCAGAAATTTGTTTAGGCACCATGACATTTGGTGAGCAAAACTCCCAGCAAGAAGCATTTGAACAACTCAATTATGCTTTGGCACACGGTTTATATTTTTGGGATACGGCAGAGATGTATTCAGTTCCGCCAAAACCTGAAACTTATGGTGCAACTGAAACCATTATTGGCAATTGGTTTGCCCAAAATGGTCAGCGTGATAAAGTCTTCCTGGCCTCTAAAATTGCCGGACCTGGCTTTGGAGGAACACACATCAGAGAAGGCCATACGCGCTTCAACAGCGATCATATTGCTAAAGCCCTAGATGACTCCCTAAAACGTCTCCAAACCGACTATATCGACCTTTACCAGCTCCATTGGCCTGAACGTCATACTAACTTTTTCGGTACGCTAGCTTATGGTAACCAGCAAGCCCAAAATGATTACGATACAACCCCTCTAGAAGAAACATTACTTGCTCTACAAGAAGAGATTAATCGAGGGCGCATTCGTTATATTGGCTTATCGAATGAAACGCCATGGGGCACTATGAAGTTTTTACATTTGGCTGAAAAGTTAGGTGTCAGCAAATTTGTAAGTGTTCAAAATCCATACAGTCTACTCAACCGTACTTATGAAATAGGTATGTCTGAAATTGCTAAATATGAAGATGTTGGCTTGCTCGCGTACTCTCCTCTTGCGTTTGGCTATCTCTCCGGCAAGTTTAGAAATGGTGCTCGTCCCGCTAATGCCCGTGTCACATTATTTCCACGCTTTAGCCGCTACAGTAACCCCCAAAGCGAATGGGCAACTGAGCAATATGCACAGCTAGCTGAAAAACATGGGCTAAGCTTAACTCAAATGGCATTAGCATTTATCAAACAACAATTCTTTGTGACCAGCACAATTATTGGTGCCACTAATCTAGACCAGCTTAAAGAAAATATTCAGGCATTTGAAATTGAACTACCAGCTGAAGTTTTACAAGGTATTGAGGCCATTCATATTCAACAGCCCAACCCTGCACCTTAAATAAAAAACGGATGCTTAAGCATCCGTTTTCTTTATCTATAAACAATTTATATGTTATTTACGGCCATTATAAATTGCCATTGCCGCAGGCAAGTTCTTACGCATATCGTCAATACGCTGAGAATTAGATGGGTGAGTAGACAAGAATGATGAACCACCGCCACCTTCAAGCTTGTTCATTTTTTCCCACAATGTAATCGCTGCATTTGGGTTATAGCCTGCACGTGCCATCAGCATTAAACCACCTTGGTCAGCACGACTTTCCAAGCTACGAGAATATGGTAAGCCTACACCTACTTGCGAACCTAACTGAGCCGCAGCAGTACCAAGTTGGCCGACATTATTACCCGCATAGCTTAGACCAATACCTAGAGCTAAATCAGTGAGAGCCTGAGCGCCGATTTTACTTTTTGCATGCTCTTCCAAGGCGTGAGTCATTTCATGCCCCATAACCGCTGCAATTTCCGCATCAGTCAGGTTCAATTTATTTACAATGCCTGTGTAGAACACCACTTTACCACCTGGTGCTACATAAGCATTAATGGTGTCTGATTTCAGTACTGCCAACTGCCAACTAAAAGGCTGACCAGTCTGGTTCATCTGGTTTGCATAAGGTCTTAAACGGTTAAAAACAGCATTAATACGGCTATAGGTACTTGAACTTGTATCCAAAGTTCCTTTACCACGCGCTTCCTGCACCATTTTACTAAAACCTTGAGCAGATTGAGCATTTAACGTCGCTGTATCTGCGCCTGCCATATCAGCTACGGTTGCACAGCCAGAAATGGTCATCACACTTGCTGCACACAAGCTTAAAAAGAGTTTTTTATTCATCAACATGGATCACCTAAATCGTTAAAAAAGCTGTTTATTCTTTTGCACTTATTATAAGAAATCCCGCTTATGCTTTGAATGTCTCATTTCTTCATGATCATAGTATTTATGTAACGATCAAGTAGATAAAGTCATCAAATAAATCCAGAAAATCAAACATATTACATTTAAGCCAAGATAGATATGACTTAAGGTCTTAACTTTCTCTTCAAGATTAGGACTTTCTCTTTTCCAGAGTAAATAACTATTTTGTATGAACACCACAGGAATTAACACACAAGCAAACAATACTGACAAGCTCATAAAAGCAGTCATAAAGAAATCTTCATGGTACTCTTGCCCATAAATGACCAACATCGCTAGTGTTGGAGAACCACCAATAGCAAATAAAAAAGAATAAAAAATTGTTTTTGAAATAGTTGGTTGCAGCTTCATCCTGAGCCCATCATTCCTTATCTATATCTAACGTTTTAATCTGAATCGAATAAAACAAAAACTGCACTTTAGTCGGGTATAAAAAAGCCCCCTTTCAGGAGGCCTTTTTAATCTTTGCTAATTAAGCAGAGAATGGATGACGTAAAACAATTGTTTCTGCGCGGTCTGGACCAGTTGAAACGATGTCAATCGGACATTCGATTAATTGTTCAATACGCTTCACATAAGCCAAAGCATTTGCTGGTAATTGTTCGATGCTAGTTAAACCTACAGTCGACTCGCTCCAACCTGGCATAGTTTCATAAATTGGTTTCAAGCATTCAAAAGAAACCGCATCAGAAGAACCTACACAGCCTGAATCTGTATTTTCATAGCCCACACAGATTTTCACTTCTTCTAAACCATCTAAAACATCAAGTTTAGTTAAGCAAATACCAGAAAGTGAGTTTACATCTACAGAACGGCGAAGGATTTCAGCATCAAACCAACCACAACGGCGTTGACGACCAGTAGAAGCACCAAATTCATGACCAACTGTACCAAGATGTTTACCCACTGGGTCACCAGCATCAGCTGCTGCATCGTAAACCAATTCAGTTGGGAATGGACCAGCACCTACACGTGTTGTATAAGCTTTAGTAATACCTAATACATAGTCAAGATGTAAAGGTCCCATACCTGAACCAGAGCTTACGCCACCAGCAGTTGTATTTGAACTTGTAACATATGGATAAGTACCGTGGTCAATATCTAGAAGTGAGCCTTGAGCTCCTTCAAACATTACAGCCTTACCGTCTTTACGATAGTCATGCAACACTTTAGTAACATCAACCACTAATGGAGCAAGAACTTCACGCCATTGGTTGCAAAGAGCCAATACATCTTCAAATTTAACAGCTTCTACACCGTAGAACTGAGTTAATTGGAAGTTATGTAACTCAAGCATTTCTTGAAGTTTTTCTTCTAATGCCGCGCCACCACGAACAAGATCAGCAACACGCACTGCACGGCGAGCTACTTTATCTTCGTAAGCAGGACCAATACCACGACCTGTAGTACCGATTTTAGCATTACCACGTTTCTTTTCACGTGCCTGATCAAGTGCAATGTGGTTAGGCAAAATGAGTGGACAGTTTGGAGAAATACGAAGGCGTTCTTTAACAGGAACTCCTTCCGCTTCCAAAATTCCCATTTCTTCAATTAACGCGGCTGGTGAAAGTACCACGCCATTACCAATTAAGCACAATACGTTTTCACGTAAAATACCAGATGGAATGAGGTGCAATACAGTTTTTTTACCACCTACGACAAGAGTATGACCTGCGTTATGTCCGCCTTGATAACGTACTACCGCAGCCGCCTGATCTGTGAGCAGGTCGACGATCTTACCTTTACCTTCGTCGCCCCATTGGGTACCAAGTACCACAACATTTTTGCCCATAATAGCCTCATTACATCATGCTGTTAAAATTGGAAACCACCAGTAAAAATTACCGTTGGCATTTAAATCTTTTCAATATTCCATTGACCATTTTGCGCCACGAGTTGATGGGTCGCGTATGGAATAGAACTTAAATCATCATTACCTAACAATTGAACGACACGTAAACCTTGAGCTCGTGCATTCGAAATTGCTGAGAGTAAATCCTGTTCTGAGCCTTTTGGAGCAACAACAGTTTCGATCTCTGCGAACTGATTTGCACCCAAGGCATATAAATCACAACTGAAACCAGTAGCAGGACGTGCGCGACCAAAGTGCTCACCAATACCATCGTAACGGCCACCTTGCGCTAACGGCGCAGCACGGTTCGGCGCATATACTGCGTACATTAAGCCAGTGTGATAGTGATAACTACGTAGCTCTACAACATCGATACCGATATTGAGATTTGGCCAACGACCTTTAATTTGCTCAAGCGTCGTTTTAAGTGCATCTAATGCTGACTTGAATTCCGCATCTTGCAAGATATTGGCACTTAAATTTGTCTGTAATGCTTCTAGATCACTAGAATAACGACCAAGCGCATAGAAATCAGAACCCATATTGAGGCTTTGAGTAAATTCTGCTAACTCTGGCAATGCTTTTCTTTGATAAAGATCAGACAGTTCATGTTCTTCATTTTTTGACAGTCCAGCATACTTTACTAGACTACGAAACAACCCTACATGGCCCAAATCTAAATGAGCGCCTTGTAAAGTATAGATGTTCTCAATCAATCCCAGCATGACATCGACCATTTCAACATCAGCTTCGATGCTATCGTGGCCATATAACTCTGCACCTAATTGCAAAGGTGCACGTGTAGCATTGAAATTTTGTGGTTTAGTATGTAATACAGTCCCTGAATAACAGTAACGTGCAATGCCTTCAACTGGTCTTACATGTGCATCAATACGAGCAACTTGTGGCGTCATATCAGCACGAACACCGAGTAAACGGCCTGAGAGCTGATCAATAACCTTAAAAGTTACTAAATCTAAGTCTTGATTTGATTCTGATAATGAAGACAACGATTCGATGTATTCGATAAATGGTGTATATACCAATTGATAACCTCGCACCGCGAGGAAATCTAAAGCTTCACGGCGAAGTTTTTCAATGACTTGTGCCTGTTCCGGCAATACATCTGCTACCCCGTCAGGCAGCAACCATGTCTCTGAAATGGTCATATTTCAAGCCTAAAATCTGATCAACGTGGAACGACCCCACATAAAAAAATCGGGAACACACCCGATTTCTCTTAGTGTAGCATGATACTTTCTGCCATGCACCTGACAATTTGCATAAATCTTTCTGAATAAACTCTAAAGTCAAAAAGAAGTTTTTATGAATTAGCAAGTGTATTCAATATCTTACTATCACTCACTTAAATTATAATCAAAAGTTCTTAGACCAAAGAAAGGGCCAATAACTGAACTATCACCTTGTTGCCAGTTAATCAGATTTAATTTTTAAATAGCTTTCTTAAATGATTTAAATTCACATTTAGAAAGAATCGCATAAATCCAATAATCGATTTGCATAGCCCCATTCATTATCATACCAAGCAAATACTTTAGCTTGATGCCCAACCACCATTGTCTGAGTTAAATCAACAATAAGCGAATAAGGAGAATGGTTAAAATCACTGGAAACTAATGGCTCATCTGTTACTGCCATAATTTCTGCATAGTCTGTTTGAGATGCTTTAATTAGCAATTCATTAATATGATGCACCGTAATTGGAGATTGTGCGATAAAAGTTAAGTCAATTGCAGCTACATTTATAGTAGGTACCCGAATTGAATAACCGTCTATACGGTCTTCCATTTTAGGCATAACACGTTTTAATGCACCGAGTGCACTAGACGTGGTCGGAATAATATTTTGCCCTGACGCTCTAGCACGACGTAAATCTCGATGCGCGTGATCGAGTACAGATTGGTCTGCTGTCACCGCATGGATTTCTGTCATAAGTGCGGTTTCAATACCAAAAGCATCATCAATGATTTTCACCAATGGAACTAAAGCCTGCGTAGTACATGAAACACTTGATATAATCTGATCTGTTACTTTGACTTCATGATGATTCACACCATAAACAATGGCTGCATCGACATGATCAAAAGGTGCTGCACCGATAATGACCCGCTTCGCCCCTGCTCGCAAATGACGCGTTGCATCTGCATGAGAGCGGAACAATCCAGTACACTCAAGCACGACATCAACTTTCAAACTAGCCCAAGGTAATAGTTCTGGTTCTTTTTGCTTTAAAACTTCAACTTTTAAAGTTCGTTGATTTGACTGAATATTCAAAAAAACTTTTTCATTTTCAATAAATATTTCAACATTTCCATTGAAGCGGCCATGTGTTGAGTCATATTTAAATAAATGCACTAATGTTTCTACATCTGCTATATCGTTAATCGCCACGATTTCAAATTGAAATTGTTTTGGATGCTCAAACCATGCACGTAAAACATTACGTCCAATTCGACCAAACCCATTAATGGCGATACGTTGCATGACCTATCCTTATCTACAAAACTACAGGCTAAAGAAGGCATATAGTAAAGCACGTCACAGCCAGTTGAATATAGATTTTTAGCCAAATCACAGTTTTGTAAGATATTCCTTTTAAAATCGTTGGTTCGGTGGGGTTTTTCCGCTACAATTTAGCGTTTTTAAAAAATAAGCCCCGTATCACATGCTAAGGTTTGGCATAAAACAAACGAGCATTGATGATACATTTAGCCAAATTCGAAAATATGGAGTGACTTGGTTGTGAGTACTCGTTTAATGACATCTGCTGAAATTCGTGAAGCATTTTTGCGCTACTTTGAGACGCAAGGGCATACACGTGTCGCGTCGAGTTCTCTTGTTCCTGCCAACGACCCAACTCTATTATTTACAAATGCTGGGATGAACCAGTTTAAAGACTGCTTTTTAGGTCTTGAAAAACGTGACTATGTACGTGCAACCTCATCACAAAAATGTGTACGTGCTGGTGGTAAACATAATGACTTAGACAACGTTGGTTATACTGCTCGTCACCATACATTCTTTGAAATGTTAGGTAATTTCTCATTTGGTGATTATTTCAAACGTGATGCACTTAAATTCGCTTGGGAATTTTTGACTAGCGATGAATGGCTAGCTCTCCCTAAAGACCGTTTATATGCGACCGTTTATCACACCGATGATGAAGCTTATGACATCTGGAATAAAGAAATTGGTTTAGCACCTGAACGTATTATCCGTATTGGTGATAATAAAGGCGAAAAATACGCATCTGATAACTTCTGGGCAATGGGCGATACAGGTCCATGTGGCCCATGTTCTGAAATTTTCTTTGACCACGGTGACCACATTTGGGGTGGTTTACCAGGCTCTCCAGAAGAAGATGGCGACCGTTTCATTGAAATCTGGAACAACGTTTTCATGCAGTTTAACCGCACGAACGATGGCGTACTTCACCCTCTCCCTGCTCCATCTGTTGATACAGGTATGGGCTTAGAGCGTATTTCTGCTGTATTGCAACATGTTAATTCAAACTATGATATTGACCTGTTCCAACATTTATTAAAAGCTGCTGCAAACATTATTGGTATTGAAGACGAAGGTCAGCCTTCTTTACGTGTAGTGGCAGACCATGCACGCTCATGCTGTTTCTTAATTGCTGATGGTGTTAACCCAAGCAATGAAGGTCGCGGTTATGTACTACGCCGTATTATCCGCCGCGCTGTGCGTCATGGTAATAAGCTTGGTGCAACTGGTACATTCTTCTACAAAATGTTGCAACCTTTAATCGAAGTTATGGGTGATGCTTATCCAGAACTTGTAGGACGCAAAGATGTAATCGAAGCAACTTTAGTTCGTGAAGAAGAACAGTTTGCTAAAACACTTGAGCAAGGTTTAAAACTACTTGAAGGTGAACTTGCCCAATTAAAAGACAAGACTATTCCTGGTGCGACAGTCTTCAAACTTTACGACACTTACGGCTTCCCAACAGACTTAACTGCTGATATTGCACGTGAACGTGACTTTATTATTGACGAAGCTGGTTTTGAAGTAGAAATGGCTGCACAGCGTCAACGTGCTCGTGATGCTGGTAAATTCGCTATTGACTATAACAGCATTGTACAAGTTGAAGGCGAAACCCAGTTTGACGGTTACATCAATACCACTGGTCAAGGCCAAATTGTAGCGATCTATAAAGATGGCGTACAAGTTGATGAAGTTTCTGAAGGTGATGAAGCACTTATCGTTTTAAACCAGACTCCTTTCTATGCAGAAAGTGGTGGTCAGATTGGTGACACAGGTATCTTCAAAAACGAAACTGGTATTTTTGAAGTTCAAGATACCAAAAAGTCAGGCGGTGCCTTTGTTCATCAAGGTATTGTGACCGTTGGTAATCTTAAAGCCGATCAAAACGTTGAAGCTATTGTTAAAGCAGACATTCGTGAGGCAACAGCTCGTAACCACTCAGCAACTCACCTATTACATGCTGCTCTACGTCAAATCTTAGGTTCACACGTACAACAAAAAGGTTCTTTAGTTGCAAGTGATATCTTACGTTTTGACTTTGCAAATGACCAACCTGTAACTTTTGAACAGTTACAACAAGTTGAGCGTTTGGTAAATGCAGAAATTATTGCAAATACCGCAGTAACAACTGAACTCCTCGACATCGAAGCGGCAAAAGCTAAAGGTGCCATGATGTTGTTCGGTGAAAAATACGGTAATGAAGTTCGTGTTCTCGCTATGGGTTCAGTGATTGATGAGAAAAACTTCTCAATCGAACTTTGTGGTGGTATTCACGTTAAGCGTACAGGTGATATTGGCTTATTTAAAATCACTTCTGAAGGCGGTGTAGCTGCTGGTGTACGTCGTATTGAAGCAGTTACGGGTACTAAAGCTTTAGATGTAGTACAAAAAACCGATTCAGATATCCAGCACATTAATGGCTTATTAAAAGCACAGAAAGACCAAACTGTAGAGCGTGTACAAGCCAATGTTGAATTGGTTTCTGCCTTACAAAAGCAGATTGAACAGCTCAATCAGAAATTGGCAAACTTCCAAGCGTCAGAATTGATTGATCAGGTACAAACGATTGCTGATCGTCAAACGCTTATTACCACTGTTCAAGGTGTAGATGCGAAATCACTTCGCAACTTGCACGACAGTGTTAAATCAAAATTAGAGAATGCAGTTATTGTATTAGCTGGCGTAGAGGGTGACAAAGTTAGCCTGCTTGCTTCAGTTGCATCACAATACACTGCAAATCTAAAAGCAGGTGACATCATCAAGCATCTAGCAACCGAGTTAGGTGGTAAAGGTGGTGGTAAACCTGACTTAGCACAAGGTGGCGCGCCACTTAACGAGAAGTTTGGACAAGTTATTGCTGCATTACCTGCATGGCTTGAACAAAAATAAGACTTCACTTTTTGTGTAACTGACCCTGAAAAGCCTCTCAGGGTCATGGCTTATATGGAAAAACTATGGCATTAATCGTTCAAAAATATGGCGGTACTTCTATGGGTACCCCCGAGCGCATTTTAAATGTTGCTCGTCGTGTTAAGCGTTGGCATGATCACGGTCACAAAGTTGTTGTGGTCGTATCTGCAATGAGTGGTGAAACAAACCGCTTACTTGCTCTCGCTAAAGCCATTACCGAAACACCTGACCCACGCGAGTTAGACCAAATGGTTTCAACCGGTGAACAGGTGACGATTTCCATGTTAGCTATGGCACTTAACTCGATTGGTGTGGAAGCTAAATCCTATACCGGACGTCAAGTCGGTATTAAAACTGACAGTGCATTTACCAAGGCGCGTATTGAGTCTATTGACACAGATGTCATGACTAATGACCTAGATGCAGGCCGTGTTATTGTCGTTGCCGGCTTCCAAGGCTTTGATGCTAACGGAAATATCACAACTCTAGGCCGTGGCGGTTCAGATACTTCTGGTGTTGCTCTTGCTGCTGCTTTAAAAGCAGATGAATGCCAAATTTACACAGATGTAGATGGCGTTTATACCACAGACCCTCGTGTTGCTCCTAAAGCCAAAAAAATCGACCGTATTTCTTTTGAAGAAATGCTAGAAATGGCTTCATTAGGTTCAAAAGTTTTACAAATTCGCTCAGTAGAATTTGCCGGAAAATATCAAGTTCCTTTGCGTGTATTATCAAGTTTTGATAATGATAACGACGGCGTGTTTGACGATGAATTTAAAGAAAATGTAGGTACACTCATTACGACTGAGGCGGAAGATAATATGGAACAGCCAATTATTGCAGGTATTGCTTTTAACCGTGACGAAGCAAAATTAACGATTTTAGGTGTACCTGATGAACCAGGTATTGCTTCTAAAATTTTATCACCAGTAAGTGATGCCAATATCGAAGTCGATATGATAGTGCAAAATGTTGAAGAAGACGGCACAACAGATTTCACTTTCACTGTAAACCGTGTTGATTTAGCGAAAGCTGAAAAGATCTTAAACGAAACTGCCAAAAATATTGGTGCACGTGAAGTTTCAACACGTGATGACATCGTTAAAGTGTCTATCGTAGGTGTAGGTATGCGTTCACATGCGGGTGTAGCGAGCAAAATGTTCACTGCCCTTGCTGACGAAGGCATTAATATCCTGATGATTTCAACATCTGAGATTAAAGTTTCTGTCATTATTGATGAGAAATATCTTGAACTTGCGGTTCGTTGTCTACATACCGCTTTTGGTTTAGATCGTGAACATGGTGAAAGCAGCGCCCGCGCTTAATTTTACCAAACGGTCAATAATTCATTAAAAAATGTTTACTTGTCCGACAATAATCAAATAAAACACAGAGCCGCTATAGTTTTTTTTATAGCGGCTCTGTTATATTAAACGGAAAGTTTTTTGGCAGTGATTATCAAAATATGACTTTGTTCTCATATTTCTGTTAGAATCTGACTGAAAACTGAGGTTGAGCTTTTATTTGGGTACCAATATTGCAGTTTTAAGCGTTTAGCAAGGAGATAAACATGCTGATTCTGACCCGCCGTGTCGGGGAAACATTAATGATTGGGGATCAAGTCAGTGTTACTGTGCTTGGCGTCAAAGGAAACCAGGTTCGTATTGGTGTGAATGCACCAAAAGAGGTTTCTGTTCATCGCGAAGAAATTTATCAACGTATTCAACATGAACGTGCAATGCATGAACACCTTCAACATATTGATCAAGATTATCAAGCTTCTTTTGAAGATGATAATTATGCACAGAAAAACTTCAATCGTTAATATGAAGTTATTCTCTCCCTAATTAAAGCGACTTTATAGTCGCTTTAAATTTTTTAGGACGTTGTATTTATAGGCCTAAAGCACGTTTAACAGGTGCATAACTACGGCGATGCTGATCAATTACACCATGCGCTGCAATGGCTTCAAAATGCGCTTTGGTTGGATATCCTTTATGTTTGGCAAAACCAAATAATGGATACTGTTGATCTAATTCCTGCATTTGTCGATCACGTGTAACCTTTGCCAGAATACTCGCAGCACTGATTTCAGGATGACTCGCATCTCCCCCAACAATCGCTTCACAAGGAATAATGATTCCTTTTGGAATTTGATTACCATCTACAATCACTTTTTGTGGTTGAGTTTTCAAACCATCAACTGCGCGCTGCATAGCCAAAAAAGTCGCTTGTAAAATATTTAATTCATCAATTTCATTGTGCGTAGCCTCTGCAATTGACCAAGCTAAGGCTTTTTCTTGTATTTCAATAAACAACTTTTCACGTTTCTTTTCAGTTAATTTTTTAGAATCATTTAATCCCACAATTGGATTATTGGGATCTAAAATAACAGCCGCTGCCACAACGGAACCTACTAATGGCCCACGTCCCGCCTCATCTACACCAGCAATAAACATTTACTCTTCACCTTTAAACAAAAGAGGCTGATCAATAGTAATCAGCCTTCTTTAATACAAAAATCATTAATTACTTTTGTAAAGCTTCTGCCACGCACGCATTTACAGTATTAGAAACTACTTGGTTTACAATTGTAGCACGCGCATTTACATCAAATGCAGCCGCAGCTAATTCTACTGCTGTCACACTATTTGGTGCTTTTTCGCTCACGCAACCACAAACATTAGTTTGAATGCTGTCACGTTGCTCAGCAGTCATAAGCTTTGTTGCTGTCTTCCAAGCCGAAACATTATTAATCTCTGTAATACATTTCGCATTTACAGCAACTTTTAATGCAGCAACACCCAACTGTTGAGTTGTGGTTTGTGCAGAATTAGCGCCTGTACCCATACCTGTAGTCGTTGCACACGCTGTTAAAGCTAAAACAACTGGTGCTAGAGCGAGCATCAATTTTTTCATCATTTTTTCCTTTGATTGAACCTTGGCAGCGCGTATTGTGCCTAAACTCGACTTTAGAAGAAACAAATAATTTGATGCATTTATGCAATCTATTTTTCGCTAAAAAACTCAGTTATCAAATGCATTTCTCCTTAACCGTTCTGTTTTTGGCACGCTCTGTTACATTTAAAACATTTCTCAAAATCAGTGCTTTCTCATAAAATTGAAAATCAAAACGACAAAAAAATAGGTTTTTTATGCCTGCTGTTTCATCTCAGTATTACACCCGTACCGCACAAATCCTGCATTGGGTGATGGCAATCATTTTCATCGCAGCATGGGCTATTGGCTTCTATAGTGGAAATTTTTTAAGTTATGACGTTGATGGTAGCTTTAAAGGCGATGTCATTACGCTGCATAAGAATATTGCAACAACCATTATCTTTTTGGTAATTATCCGGATTTTATGGCGCTATACGCATCCAGCTCCAAAATTACCTGACACTATGTCTCCGATGATGAAAACTCTGGCACATATTGGTCATCTATTCCTTTATGTGATTTTGGTGGCTTTACCTGTCACTGGTTGTTTATTTAGCTGGAGCGCTGGTCATCCTGCCCCTGTTTTATATTTATTTGAAATTCCGCGTTTAGTACAAGATAACCCAGAGCTTTTAGCTATTGTTAAACCTTTACATATTTATATTTCTTGGTTTGCAGGCTTTCTTATTGTTGGACATGTACTTGCTGCTTTAAAACATCACTTTGTTGATAAAGACAATATTTTAAATAGTATGACCAAACAACCTAAGTAATTACACATATAAAAAAACCGCCTATCTCAGGCGGTTTTTTTATTTAGATTTTCTGGATTTCTGCAATCCACTTTTGTTTCTCTTCATCTGAAATGAAGGAAGCTTCAAAAGAGTTCACTGCTAGCTGTTTCAATTCATCATTACTTAGATCTAGTGCCTGCTGAATTGCAAAGAAGTTATCATTCATATATCCACCGAAATATGAAGGGTCATCTGAGTTAACAGTCACGTGTACGCCTTTTTGCAATAGACGACGGATATTATGGTCTTTCATATCCTGAACAACGCATAGCTTTAAGTTACTTAACGGACAAACTGTTAAAGGCATTTTTCCGTTAATTAAACGCGTCATTAATTGTTCGTCTTCTTCAGAACGCACACCATGGTCAATACGGTTTACTTTGAGTAGATCTAAAGCTTCCCATACATATTCAGGTGGACCTTCTTCACCAGCATGAGCAACGATCAAGAAACCTTCTTCATGTGCTTTAGCAAAAACACGTTCAAATTTAGCTGGCGGATGCCCTACTTCACTTGAATCAAGCCCTACAGCAATAATGTCTTGTTTAAATGGCAAAGCCTGTTCAAGTGTTTCAAATGCAGCTTCTTCACTTAAATGACGTAAGAAACACATAATCAGTTGAGAGCTGATACCAAACTTAGCTTTAGCATCTGCACAAGCACGCTTTAAACCGCTAATCACTGTTGAGAACGCAACACCACGGTCAGTGTGGGTTTGCGGGTCAAAGAACATTTCTGTATGAACAACATGATCTTCGACACATTTCTCAAAATAAGCCCATGCTAAATCATAAAAGTCTTGTTCATGTACAAGAACATTCGCACCAGCATAGTAAATATCTAAGAATGATTGAAGATTATGAAAGTTATAAGCTTGCTTTACTTCTTCAACAGATTTGTAAGGAATCTGAATCTGATTGCGCTGGGCAATTGCAAACATTAATTCAGGTTCAAAAGTCCCTTCAATATGCACATGCAATTCGGCTTTTGGTAAAGCGCGAATCAGCTCGACTTGATTCATATTAACTCCACATCTAAAGAAAAAAGGGTGTATTAAGCACACCCTTTAATAATTTCCTTCTTATATAACTGGCACTAAAGTAGTTCTAGAAGAAAACTATAAAAATTGTATTAACCGCCAAAGACGATAAATTTAAAAACCCAAAGCGCAGCAATAATCCATACCATGTACGGTACAGTTTTAGCCTTACCTGTGAATAATTTAACTAATGCATAGCTGATAAAGCCCATTGCAATACCATCTGCAATTGAATAAGCAAATGGCATAAATACAATAGTTAAAAATGCTGGAACAGCTTCTGTAATATCATCCCAATCAATATGAGTGATCCCTTGGATCATCAACACACCAATGAACAATAAAGCTGGCGCGGTTGCAAAACCTGGTACAGATTGAGCAAGAGGTGCTAAAAATAAACAGCAAATAAATAATAATGCAACAACTACTGCAGTTAAACCAGTACGCCCACCCGCTGCTACGCCTGAAGCCGATTCAATATATGGAGTAGTTGAAGAGGTACCTAATGCAGCACCGGCAACAATTGCAGTAGAATCTGCAAATAGTGCTTTTTTCAAACGTGGTAATTTACCATCTTGTAAAAGACCTGCACGATGCGAAACGCCAACCAAAGTACCTGTACTATCGAACAAATCGACAATAAAGAATACGAAGATGACGCCGATCATGCTGGCAGTAAATAAACCTTTAAAATCCATTTGCATGAAAGTCGGTGCAATTGAAGGAATTTGGCCCACTACACCCTTAAATTCGTTTAGACCTAAAGCGGTAGCAATTGCTGTAACCACCAAAATACTAATAATGATTGCGCCACGAACTTTCAAATGATGCAAAACCACAATCAGTAGAAAGCCAAATAAAGCGAGCAATACAGTAGGTTGTTTAATATTGCCTAAACCAACTAAAGTAGCTTGGTTAGCCACAATAATTCCAGCATTCTTTAGTGCGACAAGTGCAAGGAATAAGCCAATACCACCACCTATTGCAAATTTAAGCGACATTGGAATTGCATTGACAATCGCTTCACGAATTTTAAAGAAGCTAATTGCAAGGAAGACAAGACCTGAAACAAAAACAGCAGCTAAGGCTGTTTGCCATGGCACGCCCATACCCATACAAACTGAATAAGTAAAATAAGCATTTAAACCCATACCAGGGGCCAGTGCGATTGGATAATTAGCAATGATCCCCATTACTAAACAACCGATTGCTGCTGCCAAACAGGTCGCAACAAATACGGCGCCATGATCCATGCCGGTTTCAGATAAAATGAGTGGATTGACAATAATGATGTAACACATCGTTAGAAATGTAGTTACACCCGCAAGAACTTCAGTTCGGAAAGTGGTTTTATTATCGCTTAACTTAAATAAACGCTCTAACCAGCCTGCCGAAGAATTGGGCGCCGCCATAAGTAGCCTCTATGCAAAATCTGAACTATGGAATATTTACATCTATGTAGATAACTGAACAATATTGTTTTTCTGTTCAGACCTATAAACAAAAATCTCAAATAAAAGAAGCAACAAATATGCCACTCATCTGATGTCTGTTTTCATACATAGGAAATAGCCACAGCCCTCTTGAAACACAAAAAAGCTGCATAACCCCTATGCAGCTTTTTTACTATACGTTCAATAAGTTTAACAGATTCAACAGAAACATGATCAAAATTTATGAAAAGATATGACCAATGACAAAGTAAAATTTAGAAATTTATCAGTCAATTTTGTTAAAAAATAATTTTTTTCTCACTGATATATTCTTGCATATTATAGGAAGCTAAATTGCTGTGATGAGCATGATTTGGATTACGTTCGATACTTTGTAAGTTTTTTTCTGCTTCTTGAATGATCTGCATTAGCTGTTGATGTCTTTTATTTTGAGTATCTAAATAAGCCCAATACCCTAATACAAAGACAATACTTACACACAACACTATTAATACTTTATTGATCATTATTATTATCTCTATGTTTTTAATGTTAACGATCTTAACAAAAAATTATAGCTTTGTGAATATTTTCACATTTATTTACAATAATACACTATTCTTCAAATTATTGAAAATAAAGGTGATTTTAAATTTATCATTACAATTATTGATAAATACAAAACTTTTCCATTGAAAAGTAACTTTATTTCAAAACAGTTTATGTTTAGTTATTTTTAATATTAGCTTTTCAAGTATTTTCATTATTAAGTTCATTTAAATCTGTAGTGTAGACTAATGTGTATATAGCTTGAAATTTCTCTCAATTTTCTACCGATTAAATAAGATAAAAATATCCATTTTTCTATCAACTATTTTATTTAAAATTATTTGGTGATCTCGCTCTTTTTCATATTTCATCTTTAGCTTTAAAAGTAAAATTTCAATTTTAACTAAAAGAGCACTTTTTCTTAGTTAACATCTAATGTTCATTTAATCGTTCTATAAATCGTACTAAGCTTTCCATTTTCAGTGCTTTATTACGATAAACGCTACGATAAACTACGCTCAGATAGAAAATTAAATCAGGAGAATACATCATGTTTGATATGCGTTTATCTCACGAGCGTGGTGCAGCACATCATGGTTGGTTACAATCAAAACATAGCTTTTCATTTGCTAACTATTGGGACCCTAAACAAGTTGGTTTTTCTGATCTACTTGTAATTAATGATGATAACGTTGCCCCATCTAAAGGCTTTGGCACTCACCCTCACAATAATATGGAAATTATTTCCTATGTACTTGAAGGTGCATTAGAGCATAAAGACTCGATGGGTACAGGTTCTGTGATTGTGCCGGGTGACATTCAGCTCATGAGTGCAGGTCGTGGCGTTGCTCATAGTGAATTTAATCATTCAGCTCAAGAAGGCGTTCATTTCTTGCAAATTTGGGTTGTTCCAAATGAAGTGAATACAGATCCGGGCTATCAACAAGTTCATATTGATGAAGCAGACAAACGCGGTAAATTGCATTTGATTATCTCACCAAAAGGTGGCGAGAAAACTTTGTCGATCAAACAAGACATTAATATTTACTCAGGTCTTTTTGATGGTGAAGAAACTGCTGAATTTGTGATTTCTGAGGGTCGATATGTTTACCTACACGTTGCCAAAGGTCGCGTTGATGTAAATGGTAAAACCTTTAACACTGGCGATGCTGCACGTATTCGTGAAGGCGGAAGCTTATCGTTTACCAATGGTGATAACGCCGAAATTTTGATTTTCGATATGCGCCCTGAAGAAGTTCCAACCATGCCATAATGCAACGAAGCCCCCACATAAAACTTTATGTGGGGGCTTTTTATAGAGTTGATAGGAATTCTAATTGTGATCAATGCTCTTCTGAGCGTGCCATCTCTGTATTGATATAACTCATGATCATGGTCGTTAACCCCTGTACCATTTCATCAAAACTGATATAAGGGTTTGGCAAAATAAGATGCCGCGCCACATTAAAAATCCCACTATTAATGCAGATGTACGTAATCACAGCTACGTTGTTAATTTTTAAATATTTAGGATTATGCATCATATATTTCATGATGACTTCCACTAAAGCCTGCTCAATTTTTGGAATGTATTTATCGTACTGTAACTCGCCTGCATAACGTAAAACAGTTAAATAACGGTCATTATTTTTCTTTAATAAATCACTAAAAGTATAAAAAATCATTTCAATGACAGGTTCTAACTCCAACTGTAAAATAGTTGGCGTAAGTTCCGTAATCATGTCCAAAATTTCTCGAACAAAATAGTGATTCATCGCATCATAAATTTCTTCTTTATTTTTAAAATATTCATATAAAGATCCGACACTCACTCCTGCAATTTCTGCAATATGGCGTGTGGTGGTGCCACTTGGTCCATGAAGCGCCACTGCAATAAAACCCGCTTCAATAATAGTATCGACAGTAACTTTGGCTCGAGTTTGACGAGGTTTACGCGTGGTCATACGATCTAACCAATAATCCGAACATAAAGTCAGATTAGCATGTAATCAGACTCAGAAGAAATATAAAAACAAAATCCGAATAGTTGTCAAACTTGATCAAAAAAAGCCTTCAAAATAGATGCGATTAAAGATATCGAAACATTCTTATATTTACTCTAATGATCTCAATAAAAATAAATTATTTATTATTTTTCAATAATATGTACAAACTTTTATTAAATTTTTTCTTATGCAAAAAATTGATAAATTACTTTTATATATTTAAAAATTTACCCGAATTGAATCCGAACATAAAGTCAGATTAATATGAAAAAATTAAAGAAGAGTCACTAAATAGTTTGTCTATCTTTACTCTTCTTTCCGTTATTCAGCCAAATAATCAAACAAATAACGGAGCAACAACACCGTAGTCAATGCAGAGAATCATCTGCTTTTGAAAATGGAATTTTACAGTGCTTTGTTGATCATTGAGTTTATTGATTTTCATCAAAATGCACCATTACTTTGCCTCAGGGTGTCGCCATGATCTCGACCGCAGTTAAAAAATCATTCAACAAACTTAAATTTCAGCGTGAAATTGAGTTACCGGATTTTTCTAGCAAAAGCTCAATTCCAATCCGACATTTAAATATTGGTTTTGATGGAAAGGAAATTGATGTCAGATTCTATATGGACAATCAATTTGCTACTTTGTTTTTTGCCACACTTTCGGTGTTTTTAACCTATGGTGAAGATCTGGTTATTGAAACCGCTCGCCATCACCGCGAATTTATTAAAGACCCAGTTTTAAAACAACGTGTTACCTCACTGATTGGCCAAGAAGCAATTCATTCTAAATTGCACAATGAATATAACGATGCCCTTCAAGAGGCTGAATATCCTGTTGCGCTATATCGCTTTCTTGGTTCGAACTTCTTTAAATATGTATTTTTGAAATTTCCACAACCACTAAAATTGTCAATGATGGCAGGTATTGAGCATTTTACTGCGGTACTTGCTGAATACATGATGAAGCATGAAAAGAATTTCTATTATTCAGATGATGCAAAAAGCCGTGCATTGTGGATGTGGCATATGCTTGAAGAATCTGAGCATAAAGACATTGCCTACGATGTTTATCAAATCTTAAATGGCAGCTATCCACTGCGCGCATCTGGTTTCTTCCTTGCGCTATTTACGATTTTAGGCTTAATCCCTGCGTCAACGTTATTTGTTCCTGTGTTAAGAAAACCGCAAGAGATGCTGACCTTAAAATTCTGGAAAGATGCTCGTCGTGGTGTTGGCTTAATTTTTGGTCCAAAAGATGGTGTTTTTGGCAGTACGATTGGTCAAATTCTTGACTATTTACGCCCAGACTTTCATCCAAATGATCATGATACGACTGAATATCTTGAGTATTACAAACAGAAATTACTGAACGAAGGCGGCGCGATTGCACCTTACTTTGTTAAAGAATTTACCCCACCAGTACGCATGTCTTAATCGTCCTGTATTTCCAGCTATCGAACAGATAGCTGGTATCTCTTCAAGCTATTTATGGATGAATCATGATTTTATTTGGCAAAAAGAAAGTTAAACCAAGCCAAAAAGCTTATGCCGTAGTGACGGGTGCAGGCAGTGGGATTGGTCGAAGTTTTGCACTTGAACTTGCAAAACGTGGTGGCAACGTAGTGTGTGCAGATATTAATCTGGAAGCTGCTGAAGAAACAGTAAAACTTCTTGAACAAGAAGGCGCCAAAGCTTTTGCTATGCGTTGTGATGTGAGTAATGCTGAACAGGTTAATCATCTAGCTGAAACTGCTGAAATCTTACTTGAACACCCTGTAACTCTTGTCATTAATAATGCTGGTGTGGGTTTGGGTGGCAAGTTTGACGAGCTAAGCCTAGAAGACTGGAACTGGGTCATGAATATTAACCTTTGGGGTGTTATTCACGGTTGTCATGCATTTGTTCCAAAGTTTAAAAAGTTAGGTTATGGCGCAATTATTAATGTTGCTTCTGCTGCGTCGTATACAGCTGCACCAGAAATGACCGCCTACAACGTGACTAAAGCGGGTGTACGTGCGCTTTCAGAAACGCTTTCTGCCGAACTACACAAGTTCAATATTAAAGTGAATGTACTCTGCCCGACGCTGGTTCCTACCAATATCATCAAAAATGGTCGAATTCCCGGACGCTATTCAAAGCTAGCAGACCATGCGCTGATGAACTATGCCTTCACGACAAGTGATGATGTCGCAAGATTAACCCTTAATCGCCTTGATCAAGATGAGCTTTATACCATTCCTCAAATTGATGCGAAGTTATTCTGGCTCATGAAACGTGCATCTCCAAGCTTGTATAACAAGTTCCTTGGCACATCGTACAAATTATTTAAATAAGAAATTTATAGGTAGTACACATATGACTGCTCAAATGAAAACAAATGCTTCAGCAAAAAAAGCTGTCAAATCACCAAACCATATTTTCGATACTTTTATTGTAGGTGCTGGTATTTCAGGTATTGCCGCTGCTATTCGCCTAGATCAAGTGGGTTATACCAATTATAAAATTATTGAAAAAGCTGGCCGTGTTGGTGGAACATGGCGTGAAAACACCTATCCAGGTTGTGGTTGCGATGTACCATCTGCTCTTTATTCTTACTCGTTTGCACCAAGTGCAAAATGGAGCCATTTATTTGCGCGCCAACCAGAAATCTTAAGTTATCTGGAAGATGTAAGTAACGAGTTTAAAGTTACATCTAAAATCGAGTTTAATAGCGAACTGCTGAATGCAGCATGGGACGACTCACGTCATGTGTGGGTACTTGATACCAGTACTGGTCAATATTTATCTAAAACCGTTATTTTTGCCACAGGTCCAATTACCGAAGCTCAAATTCCACGTCTTGAAGGCTTAGACACATTTAAAGGCGAGATGTTCCATTCAGCTAAATGGAACCATGACTATGATTTGACAGGTAAACGTATTGCCGTGATTGGTACTGGTGCATCTGCCATTCAGTTTGTGCCACAAATTCAACCAAAAGCGAAAGAGCTTTTTGTATTTCAACGTACAGCACCTTGGGTACTACCGAAACCAGATACAGACTTGGGCGAATTTAGTAAATCAGTGATTGCTAAATATCCGTCTATTCAGGCGAGCTGGCGTAAAAGTGTAGCGTTAACGCTGAATGCAATTAACTTTGGTTTACGTAATCCACTTGCCCTAAAACCAGTCAATGTATTGGGTAAGCAATTACTTAAATTGCAAATTAATGACCCTGTACTACGTAAAAACGTAACGCCAAACTTTGATATTGGTTGTAAACGTATTTTATTCGCTAACAATTATTATCCAGCACTACAAGCACCGAACACGTCTCTTATTCCCCATGGTTTAGTGAAAGTTGAAGGCAATACAGTGGTTGCTGCTAATGGTGAACGCCACGAAGTTGATGTGATTATTTGGGGTACAGGTTTTGAAGTATCTCACCCACCCATTGGTAAACGCGTCTACAATGAAAAAGGCCAATGTTTACAAGATATATGGAAAAGTAGTTCTCCAGAGGCTTACTTAGGGACCAACATTGAAAATGTACCAAATGCATTTTTAGTTTTAGGGCCTAACGTACTGGTTTATGACTCTTTCATTGGTTTGGCAGAAGCACAGCTCGACTATATCGTTGATGGCTTATTGAAAATTAAAAACCAAGGAATTAGCAAATTAAATGTTAAATCTGATGTGATTAAAAAGCATAATGATTTAGTGCAAAAGCACTTACAAACAACGGTATTTAATAGCGGCGGCTGTAAGAGTTACTACCTTGATGCCAACGGGCGTAACTTTGCTGCATGGCCTTGGTCATTGAAAAAACTTAAACAACGTTTGAAAAAAGTAGATTTGAAAGATTATGAAGTGACGTATCAAACGACAAAGACTCACTAATTTGTAATTTCGATCAAATCCGTTGAAAGAAAGAGGCAGTGTATTTTAGGTTTTCATAAAATACACTGCCTTCTTCGTTGAATATCTTCAAGAAATAAAAAAACAGGATAAAGATGAAAGAAGGTCAATCAAGTCGTACCGCCGAAGCTGCTGCTGCATTACGGGCCAATCATTTTCAAAATACGAAGAACCCTGTATTTTCAGACCCATATGCTTTTGAACTAACCAGTAAAGGCTGGAAAAAACTTCTCTCTAGCCCACTGATTGTTAAAGTCATGAATTCTTCGGTTTTAAACCGCACTTTAGGTTTACTTACTGGGCAAGTGGTCGGACGCTCTCGTTATGCCGAAGATTTACTTGATCAGGCAGTTCAACAAGACACTCAACAATATGTATTAGTGGGTGCTGGCCTAGACTCTTTTGCACTACGTGAATCACACCATTACCCTACTTTGAAAATTTTTGAAGTCGATCATCCTGATACTCAAGCAGCCAAACAAGCAAAGCTCAAAAAGTTAGGAAATATTCCTGCTACCGTTGAGTTTGTCGCAATTAATTTTGAGAAAGAGTCTATTTCGGAAGCTCTGACCAGAAGTATCTATGATTCATCAGCTCCTGCATTTTTTTCGTGGTTAGGCACAACTCACTATTTAACCCCGCAAACGACCTTGCAAACTTTAAAAAGTATTGCCGAATTTGCTGCAAACGGTAGTGAAGTGGTACTCGACTATTCGACCGATTTTCAGGAATTAAATGGTATTGAGCGACTTGGAAGTATGGGCGTTGCACAATTTACCCATTTGCTGAAAGAGCCTTTACTAGGTCAATTTAAACCAATAGATTTACATCATGCAGTGGAGCAGATGGGATTTGAAGTAGTCGAAGATCTTTCAGGTGAAGCCATTACTGAACGTTATTTTAATGCACGAATTGATGAAATTCGCCACACCTCAGCAACACGGTTATTGCATTTACGTTTAAATAAATAAAGATACTTTGATCATTGGTTATTTAACCGCATGGCATGAGGTGTTTTCCCATGCCATCTTTTATAGGCATGAATAAAACTGGCAGGCTCGGCATAGCCTAACCACTCGGCAATCTGTTCAACCGAAGCTTTTGGTAATGCCAAATATTGCTCAGCTAAGACCTGCCTAACCTCTTCACGAATCTGAATGAAGGTCATTCCTTCAGATGCCAAATGACGGCGTAAAGTACGGACATTTAAATGCAAACGTTCAGCCACAATTTCCATAGAAGGCATTTCACCTCGCACAGTCATCAATTGCTGTTGTACTAAATTAATAAATTTCTTTTGGGTTTGACGCTTATCTAAAATTTGTCGACATTGTTCTTCTGCCGTATGTAGCACCAGCTCATTTGCCATTTGCAGCTTTTGATTAATTTTCTGTGCATCAAGCAGAACAAAACTTTTACTAGAACCAAATTCAGGCATGACCCCAAATAATTTTTCATAAGCTTCTAAATGATCTGTAGGTTCAAAAGAAAAAGCCAAATATTGGCAAAAGTTATCTTGTACGAGGTCGCGTTGCACCGTAATAAGAGCGGCGGCATCACGTTCAATAATAAATTGCCTAACCAAAGATGGAATTCCTTCCTCTTCAATCTCGACACGTGTTCCTGCATCAGTATCTGAAACTAAAAAACGGGTAAACGCAAAAGTAAGTGAAAAATAAGTGAGAGCTAAATCTAGTGCTTCACGAATGCTGGCACTACTCATCAGTGCCATACCTAATGGCCCAAATGTTGTGAAATGATAGCGTGTACCTACTTCTAAACCCAACACTGGTCGGTCTGGGAACTGCGCAACCAGATTATGAATGAGCTGTAATTCCTGTTGTCCTGACACCACCATATTCGGGTCAAGCAACTGTTGTTGACTCAATCCTGTTCCATCTAATATGGTCTGATAAGAAGCACCTGCTTCTACTGCAAAATCAGCCATGAGTCGGACACTATGTATGCTGCGTTCAAATGCCCAAGCGTACGTCACTGTACTTTCCAAAATGTCCTCGAATCACAATATTTTGTCCTCATCCATCCTCTAAATCAAGTTAATAAACGTCTATTCTGCATACAGGAAATTGCGATTCTTTCGCCCACTGTTTTTAAGGATTTAGAGCAGCCTATGTTTAATTCGTCGACTAATTCAAATAAAAATGTACGCATCGCCATCATTGGCACTGGCTTTGGTGGTCTAGGACTTGCCATTCGTCTCAAACAAGCAGGTTTTGAACAATTTACCCTATTTGAAAAAGCTGCCGATGTCGGCGGTGTTTGGCGTGACAACACGTATCCGGGCGCTGCATGCGATGTGCCTTCTCATCTTTATTCTTTTTCTTTTGAACAAGAACTTGGTTGGAAAAATCGCTACGGAAGCTCTCAAGAGATTTATCAATATTTACGTCACTGTGCCGATAAATATGACATTCGCCCACATGTTCAATTTAATACTGAAATAGCCAGTGCCAAATTTGACGCACTGCAAGGTGTATGGCACATTCAAAGTACTTCTGGTGAACAGTTCGAAGCTGAATTCTTAATAGGCGCTGTAGGCCAACTCAACCGCCCTGCTTATCCAAAACTCAAAGGCATTGAAAACTTTAAAGGTAAAGCATTTCACTCAGCGCGTTGGGATCATGATTATGACTTAACTGACAAACGTGTTGCTGTGATTGGTACAGGTGCAAGCGCAATTCAGTTCGTACCTGAAATTGCAAAACAAGTAGCACATCTAGACGTTTATCAACGCTCGGCACCGTATGTTATTCCAAAACCAGATCGCGTTTACCAACCTTTAGAGAAAAAGGCTTTCCGTAAACTTCCGATTTTGCAAAGTCTAGATCGTGCTTTGCAATATGGACACCATGAAATTCGCCTACTGGCTTTTACAACCTCACTTAACGAAATGCCTTTGGTGGAATATTTATTCCAACGCCACATTCGTAAAGTCGTTAAAGATGGGAAGTTACGCCACCGTTTAATGCCTGACTATCCAATTGGTTGTAAACGTATTTTAATCTCTAACCATTGGTATGAAACACTGACTCAACCTCATGTCGATGTGATTAATACGGGCATTCGAGAAATTACTGAAAATGGCATTTTAGATACGGAAGGAAATCTACGTGAAGTCGATACCATTATTTATGGGACGGGCTTTGCCGCAACGGAATTTATGGCGCCAATGCAGATTACAGGTCTTGATGGTCGTACCTTAAAAGACACATGGAAAGATGGTGCAGAGGCTTATCTCGGCTTAACTGTGAGCGGCTTTCCAAACTTCTTTATGCTTTATGGTCCAAACACCAATCTTGGGCACAACTCAATTGTGTATATGATTGAAAGCCAAGTGAATTATATTTTAGATGCCATTCAAACAACCCTACAAAACCAACTTTTGTTCACCAATGTTCGTGCAGAAGTTCAACATGAGTTTAATCAAAGCATTCAAGAAAAAATGAAAAAAACTGTCTGGGCACAAGGTTGTACCAGTTGGTATCAAACTGCGGATGGTAAAAATACCAATAACTGGCCGGGTTTTACCCTTGAATATCGACAACGTACTCGTCGATTCGATGTTGAAAACTACACTCAGGTTTCAGCTATTTCTTAAACAAGCTTCACCATAGGAAATGAGAAAAATAAACGGAGAATTTTATGAAGTCTTTTAAAAATAAAGTCGCAGCTGTGACAGGTGCTGGCTCTGGTATTGGACAAGCACTTGCCATTGCACTCGCAAAACAAGGTTGCCATCTGGCACTTTCCGATATTAGTGAAGCGGGATTAGCTAAAACAGTCGAGCTGTTAACGCCTTATTCAGTCAAAGTAACCACCAAAAAAGTCGATGTGGCTAAACGTGATGAGGTTGCAACTTGGGCAAAGGCAGTTGTAAATGAGCATGGCCAAGTTAACCTGATTTTTAACAATGCTGGTGTCGCAATAGGTAGTACGGCTGAAGGTGTGAGCTACGAAGACCTTGAATGGCTCATTGGTATTAATTTTTGGGGCGTGGTTTATGGCACCAAAGAATTTTTGCCTTACTTAAAGCAAAGTGGTGATGGGCATATTATTAATATTTCCAGTATGTTTGGCTTAACAGCTCAACCGACCCAAAGTGCTTATAACGCCAGTAAATTTGCCGTTCGTGGCTTTACCGAGTCTCTACGCCAAGAACTCGATATGCAAAACGCTGGGGTTAGTGCGACCTGTGTGCATCCAGGTGGAATTCGTACCAATATTGCCAAAGCTGCTCGTATGAATAACAGCATCCAGTCTTTAGGAATGGACCCACTAAAAAGTCAGGATGCTTTCGATAAATTACTTCGCACTCCAGCCAATGATGCAGCTCAACAAATATTAGAGGCTGTTCGTAAAGACCGCCGTCGCTTACTGATTGGAGCCGATGCAAAAGTCGTTGATGTAATTCAGCGTATTCTTCCACAGGGTTACCAAAAGATTTTTGCAACTGCAACCGCATTGCAAACTCGCCTACTCAACAAATCAGCAAAATAAAAATAGTGGTCAGCATACTCTTAATTTTAAGAGATGCTGGCCGATAAATAACAAGCTCTAGTATGAGTTCTTATTATGAAGCAGCTTCTTGCATGGACTATCCGTACCACGTTACGTCCAGCTTTATCCCCCAAAATACCACTAAAACTACAGCGTTTTTGTAGCGATGCAGCCAGTGCTATTGTGCTTGGGCCACGTGGTTATAAAACAAAAAAGCAAACAATTGCTCAAGTGCCAACAGTTCATATTCAGCCCAAAACGATTAAGTCAGGGCTGGGTATCTTGTATTTACATGGCGGTGGCTATGTTGTTGGTAGTTCAAAAAGTCACACTAAGCTTGCGGCTCAAATTGGACATGCAGCTCAAGCACAAGTCTGGTTACCTGAATATCGCCTCGCTCCAGAGCACTCAAACCCTGCTGCTATTGAAGATGTCATTGCAGTTTATCAAGCTCTACTTGTCCAAGGACAAGACCCGAAAAAACTCGTGTTTGTCGGAGATTCTGCGGGTGGCGGGCTCAGTTTAAGTACTGCAATTGCGATACGGGACGCAGGGTTACCGTTACCAGCGGCGTTAGTTTTACTTTCACCTTGGGTTGACTTAAGCCTCTCTGGAAGCACGATGAAAACTCATGCAGCTCAAGATGCAATGCTGTCAGAAGACTGGTTAGCTTGGTGTGCAAAAAACTATTGCGGACAAAAATCGGGAACCGATTCAATCTGTTCCCCACTCTATGCCGACTTAACTGGATTACCACCTGTTTTAATTCATGTCGGTACAGAAGAAGTCTTATTAGACGATGCAAAACGCCTTGCTGAACAAACTGAAAAATATGGTATTCCGACGAATTTGAAGGTTTATGACCGAGTCGGACATGTTTTTCAGTTTCACGCAGGTATACTAAATGAATCTAATGACTCGATTGAGCGCATTGGGCAATTCATTGATAAACATACACAGTCAATATAAAAATATCGCCAGAGAGGAGTCCTCGGCATGACAACAAACAATTATGACTATGATTACCTTATTATTGGTTCAGGCTTTGGTGGTAGTGTTTCTGCCTGCCGTCTAACCGAAAAGGGCTACTCTGTTGCTGTAATGGAAATGGGGCGACGCTGGGAAGCTAAAGATTTTGCTAAAAATAACTGGAATACCCGTCGCTGGATTTGGCGCCCGGGCATGAAACTTTTCGGTTATTTCAACATGCGTTTTTTTCGCCATGTCACCATTATTTGCGGTAATGCTGTAGGTGGCGGCTCAATCACCTATGCCAATACCCTACTTGTTCCACCTGAACATATTTGGGATGAAGGCACGTGGGCAGATGCCGCGGACTGGAAAAATGAAATGCCACAGCACTATGCTGAAGCAGAACGCATGCTTGGGGTGACGGATAATAAAATTTTCGGTCCTGCCGACCACATGCTCAAAAAAATGGGCGACGCAGTTGGTGTTGGACATACATTTAAACCGACTCGTGTTGCAACGTTTTTTCCACCCGAAGGTGAACAAGGTGGCAAGACCTACCCTGACCCGTACTTTAACGGCGAAGGTCCAGACCGCGGAACCTGTACCGCATGTGGCGGCTGTATGACAGGTTGCAAACACAACGCAAAAAACACCTTAGATAAAAACTATTTGTACTTTGCCGAGAAAAATGGTGCCAAGGTTTACGAAGAAACCAAAGTTGTTGACGTTAAACCACTCAATGGTAAAGCCGATGGCAGTGATGGCTATGAAGTTACGACTGAATGTTCAAGCTCATGGTTTAACAAACAGCGTCGTACATGGCGTGTTCGAAATGTGATTTTCTCGGCATCGTCTTTAGGTACGCAAGAAATGCTGTTCCGTTTAAAACAGTCTGGTTCTCTGCCAAATATTTCTGATGATTTGGGCAATCGGGTTCGTACTAATGCTGAGTCAATTTTAGGCGTTCGCTTTTTTGGTAAAGATGTCGACATGAGTAAAGGTGTTGCCATTGGTTCAAGTATTTACCTTGACCATGACACTCACATTGAAGCGACTCGTTACCAAACTGGTTCAGATGCCATGGGCCTCATGTGTACTTACATGGCTAAAGGCAAACCGGGTTGGACGCGTATTTTCTTTTGGTTATGGGCTTTTCTGAGCCATCCATTTATTTTCCTTCGCATGAGTAACCCTGTCAGTTTTGCACGTCAGACTTTGATTTTCTTGGTGATGCAAACCGCTGATGCTTCAATTAACATGCGCTTGAAACGTAATTGGTTCTGGCCTTTTGGTAAGGTGTTATCGAGCGAAGGTAAAAAGCTACCTGTGTATATTCCGCAGGCCAATGCTTTTACCGAAAAAGTTGCCAAAATGTTTAATGGTCACCCAATGACGACTATTACCGAAATTTTGTTTAACGTACCTTTTACAGCCCACTGTATGGGTGGTTGTGCGATTTCTTCAAGTCCAGAGCGTGGCGTGGTAGATGGACAAAACCGTGTCTTTAACTATAAAAACTTATACGTTGTGGATGGTTCAATGTTAGGTGCCAATTTGGGCGTCAACCCAAGTCTTACCATTACAGCTCTAGCAGAACGTGCAATGTCGTATATTCCAGCTAAGCATACTTTGGATAAGCAACAAGACCATAGAGCAGATACAGAAAACGCAGAGATCACGAAAGCATCGGCTTAAGATAGAAATTTGTTTTATAAAAAAAGCCTATTTAAAAATAGGCTTTTTTTATTTCGCTTTTTAAATTACATCGCTACGGCTTTAGCACGAGCTGCATGCAATTTTTTATAGCTCTCGATCAGACGTAAATGGCGATCAAGTCCTTCTAATTTCATGCTTGTTGGTGTTAAACCATAGAAGCGAACACTACCATCGACAGAACCTAGTACCGCATCCATTCGTGTATCACCAAACATACGACGGAAATTAGTCAGGTAGTCTTCAAGCTCTAGTTCTTCATCTAACATCACTTCAAGCACCACATTCATGCACTGATAGAACAAGCCACGCTCAACAGTGTTGGTGTTATATTGCAAGTAAGTTTCGACAAGCTCTTTTGCTTCTTCAAATTGTTGTAAAGCAACATAAATCAGCAATTTCAACTCTAAAATTGTGAGCTGTCCCCAAACTGTATTGTCATCAAATTCAATACCAATGAGTGTAGTGATTTCAGTGTAATCATCTAGTTCACATTCTTCTAAACGTTCAACCAATGCCTCAAGCTGTGCGTTATCTAAACGATGCAGATTTAGAATATCTTCACGGAATGAAAGTGCCTTATTGGTATTGTCCCAAATCAAATCTTCAACCAGATAAATTTCTGAATAATCTGGTACTAAAATACGGCAAGCTGTCGCACCTAAGTGCTCATAGACTGCCATATATACTTCTTTGCCCATCTCTTCGAGAATGCCGAACAATGTTGCAGCTTCTTCTGCATTCGACTCTTCGCCTTGACCTGAGAAATCCCATTCAACAAAGTCATAGTCAGATTTAGAACTAAAGAAACGCCAAGAGACCAAACCGCTTGAGTCAATAAAGTGCTCGACAAAGTTGTTTGGTTCAGTCACGGCGTTACTTTGGAAAGTCGGTTGAGGTAAATCATTTAAGCCTTCAAAACTACGGCCTTGAAGCAATTCAGTTAGACTGCGTTCCAACGCAACTTCAAAACTTGGATGTGCACCGAAAGATGCAAACACCCCACCCGTACGCGGGTTCATTAAAGTCACACACATTACAGGGAACTGGCCACCTAACGATGCATCTTTAACGAGAACAGGAAAGCCTTGCTCTTCTAAACCTTTAATACCAGCAACAATACTTGGGTATTTTGCTAATACTTCTTCAGGTACATCTGGAAGTGTAATTTCACCTTCCAAAATTTCACGTTTTACAGCACGTTCAAAAATTTCTGACAAGCATTGAACTTGGGCTTCCGCCAAAGTATTACCTGCACTCATACCATTACTTAAGTACAAGTTTTCAATTAAATTTGATGGAAAATATACAACTTCATCGTCAGACTGGCGCACAAAAGGTAGCGAGCAAATACCACGCTCTACGTTGCCTGAATTGGTGTCATATAAATGCGTACCAAGCAATTCATCATCTGGGTTGTAAATCTCAAGACAGTATTCGTCTAAGATTTCTTTAGGCAATTCACCATTCGGACCCGGTTTAAACCATTTTTCATCTGGATAATGCACAAATTCAGCATTGGCAATCTCTTCACCCCAGAACTGGTCGTTATAGAAGAAGTTACAGTTTAAACGCTCAATAAACTCGCCTAATGCAGACGCTAAAGCACTTTCTTTAGTTGCACCTTTACCGTTGGTAAAACACATCGGAGACTGTGCATCACGAATGTGTAGTGACCATACATTCGGGACAATATTACGCCAAGATGCGATTTCAATCTTCATGCCCAAATTTGCCAAAATGGCAGACATATTGGCAATGGTTTCTTCTAATGGCAGGTCTTTACCTTGAATAAAAGTATGGCTTTCTGAAGTTAAGCTTGGCAATAACAATGCTTGTGCATCTGCATCGATGCTTTCCACTTCTTCGATAATAAACTCAGGGCCAGTTTGAATCACTTTTTTAACAGTACAACGGTCAATCGAACGTAAAATCCCTTGGCGATCTTTCTCTGAAATATCGGCTGGTAATTCAATTTGAATTTTAAATGTTTGCTTATAGCGGTTTTCAGGATCAACAATATTATTTTGCGATAAACGAATGTTATCGGTTGGGATATCTCGAGCGGCACAATACACTTTTACAAAGTACGCTGCACACAATGCTGATGATGCTAAAAAATAGTCAAATGGGCCCGGTGCCGAACCGTCACCCTTGTAGCGAATTGGTTGATCGGCAATTACCGTAAAGTCATCGAACTTAGCTTCCTGTCGAAGATTGTCGAGATAATTAACCTTGATTTCCATGCTGGCACCTAAATATTTTTATGTGTCAGCACAGACACATAAAATTCTAAATATTGAAAAATAAGCCGAATCACAGCGAAGAAATTGACTTAAAAAAATGAGAGATTAAAGCCATGTGTTTAATGAACGACTCAATTGGCTTTAATAAGATTGGCGGTATTATAGAGGGATTTTGTGCAGTTGATAACTAAAGTTAAAACATTGCTGCTCACAATGTTTTAACTCGTCTTTAATTTACTTAAATATTGAACGTTAAAACTTAAAGGTGTAATCGACATTTAAACGTGTTTCATTTGCCGAATGGAATGTCATATTGGTAGGCATATCGTTGCGATAGTGAGAAAAACGAGCTCGCACCCCCAAACCTTTTAACTTACCTTCAGGAATTTTATAGCCTAAATCAAATTCCATCGACTCTTCTTTAAAACGTTGATCGCCATATTGCAACAAATCAATGTCTTGACCTTTTGCATAACGAGTCATAAAGCGTAGTCCATTTAATGAAACATCACCTAATCGGGCATTTTTAAAATCATATTCGTAACGAATCGAATAGACTTTTTCGTCTTTATTTGAATAGTCCGAACTCATAAAATCAAGCACGACTGGACTTTCAGTTCCTGACAAAAATGGCAGACCAGTTGAACCAAACGACTGCATGTAGCCCAAAGAAACCGTATGATTTTGATAGTTCAAACCAAATAAGCCACTAATATGTCGGTTATCGACCTCTCCTATTTTTTTACTTCCAGTTTCTTCACTATTAAAAAAACGTACATCGCTTAAAAAATTAAGCTGATCGTTTAAAGGTTGTTTTCCGTTAAAGCCTAAAAACTGTTGCTGGTAAATGTCTTTGAGTTCGGCATGGTAAGCACGCAAACGGTAATCCTTTAACTGATAGCTTCCACCCAATGTATAAAAAGAATCGGTAGTTGCCGCTTTGTCAAAACGATGGTTGATATTGTCTGTTCCAACATCGGTATAACGAATTGAATCGCGCTGGCGCACTTCATCGACATAAAAGCCTTCGAGTTGAAGATTTGGAATTTCATTTGAAACAAAGCGGATACCGCGATAAGTCTGTGGGAACAAACGTGCTGGCGATGAAAAAATGGTCGGCAACTGTGGAACTAAGTCCCCCACAAAAAGCTCATTTTTTCTAAATTTAGCCTTCCCCGTAATGCCAATTTTTCCATAATAATCATCACGCGAGTTATCGGTATTCACTGGTAATAAGCCACTACGTGCATAGTCATCAGCACGGCTTCCCATCAGGTTAAAACCTGCCATAGCTAGCACATCAACACCAAACTCAACTGTCCCTTCGGTATAACCAGATTGTCCTTTAAGAATTAAACCCTGCGCCCAATCTCTAGCTGCTGTATAGGGATATGGGTCTTTTTTATAGTCTCGGTCAAAGTAAAAATTACGTAGTGTTAGCTCAGCTTTACTGTCTGAAATAAACTCGGCATGCACAACTTGACTAAATAACGGGCACAAGCATACCCCCACCCACAATGGTGTCTTTTTCATTTTTTATCCCAACTATTTAATTTTTAATGGTTTAAGGTGCTGTTTTAAGCGAGTAGTTTTGCTCTTTTTTGTTTCGGTAAAAAGCACTGCCCAAGCTTAAAATCAGGAAAATAGCTAAAATAAAGACCACACCGTAATAAGCATAAAGTGTTGCAGGTGCGATACCTTTATCCAGAAAAACACCTGCAATCGTTGGCGATAAAATTGCCCCAATACGGCCAAAACCAATGGCATAACCCACGCCACGACTGCGAATTTCGGCATCGTAGATTGTTGGTGAAATAGAATATAGACCTGCCACACAGCCATTAATGAGTGTGCCGAGTAATAACCCCACCATGAGTGCGACACTCACTTGAGCAGACACTGCGATGAATAGGAAAACACATGCCGAGGTTAGCCCTAAAAACAAACTTAAGGCATAAAAGATTTTCATGCGTGAAGCGAGTAAACCAATAATCGCTGCCCCGAAAATACCGCCAATACTAATTAAAATGCCGGTACTTACGCCTTGGTGTGGCGACATCCCCATTGAAATAAGAATTTTTGGTGTCCAGCTCATCACGAAGTAAAAGCCAAACATCACTAAAAAGAATGCAAACCACAAACAAAGTGTTTGAAATCCAAGTTGTCCAGCAAATAACTTGCCCAGTTCACTACCATTTTGCGTGCTGATTTTTTCATAACGCGGCATAACGGGTAATGTGTTTAGCCCCATACGATTTACAGTTGCATTAACTCGTTCCAATGCCTGTTTTGGTCGTTTTGCTAGTAAGTAATCTAAAGATTCAGGTAATAACCATGCACTGATCAGCAGCATTACAATAGTGGTAACCCCACCTGCTAAAAAGATTGAACGCCAACCTAAATGCTCAATCAATGCGAGTGATAGTACCCCGCCCAGTGTCGCGCCAATTCCATAACCGGTAGACATTAAACTCACTGCAAGACTGCGCCAGCGAGCATTGGCATATTCACTTGCTAACACATTACTGCTGGCAAGAATCCCGCCCACCCCAATTCCGGTAATAAACCGCAGTGCTGCCAACATGCCGTGGCTTTGTACAAAAGCACAGCCCAACATGCTAAGACCTGCAATGATAAGACAAACTAAAATGAGTAAACGACGACCAATTTTATCGGCTAAAGGTGCTAGGAAAATTGAACCCGCAGCCATTCCGAAAAGGCCTGAGCTGAGCAACAAGCCAATTTGCGCCCCTGAAAGCGACCATTCTGCCGACACTGATGGCGCAGTAAATGCCATGACCATCACATCAAAGCCATCAATAATATTGAGACAAATACAGATCAAAATTACGAACCATTGGTAGCGGCTCATGTTGTTTTGATTGATCTCACTTAGAACGTCTCTTTCCATTTGTGTATCTCCCTTGGATAAGACACACACACGACATTGCTATTTGAGCGATTGGGTGGTTATGCATATCCGTATCCATAATGACCTAGAGGAATATTTTTTTTTGAGCATCCTGCTCTTTTTCTATACTGAATATTTGGATCCAAAAAATCAACAATATTTTTAAAATTTAATTAACAAAAAATCAAGTCATTGAAAAATATATTTATAATTTATTTTATCTTTAGGATATAAAAAATATGGATCCATAAAATATTTATCCATTTTTAAATTTGTACTATCAAGAGCTATTCATATCCAGTATGAGACTGAAGAATTATGGATCCAAATAAAAGCGAATAAAAATTTCAACCATGAAACTTAAAAGAAATACAAAAAGCCTTCAATAACATTAAAAAACATATATAACAACCAACTCTAAAGATCAATATTTTTAAAAAAATATACTGCTTATCAATTGACCATTATTTTTATTTATTATAAATTGGATCCAATAAGTGATAAGGAGTCGTCACAATGTTTATTAAAAATGCTTGGTATGTTGCCTGCCGCCCAGAAGAAATCCAAGACAAACCATTAGGTCGCACCATCTGTGGTGAAAAAATTGTTTTTTATCGTGGTAAAGAAAACCAAGTTGCAGCCGTTGAAGATTTTTGTCCGCATCGTGGTGCCCCCCTTTCACTAGGTTATGTCGAAGATGGAAACCTCGTGTGTGGCTATCATGGACTAGTGATGGGCTGTGATGGAAAGACCGTTTCTATGCCAGCTCAACGTGTAAATGGTTTCCCTTGCAACAAAGCATATGCAGTTGTTGAGAAATTCGGCTTTATTTGGATATGGCCAGGCGAAAAAGCTTTAGCAGATGAATCAAAACTCCCAACTTTAGAATGGGCTGATCACCCTGAATGGAGCTATGGCGGAGGCCTATTTTACATTCAGTGTGACTATCGCCTCATGGTCGATAACCTTATGGATTTAACCCACGAGACTTATGTTCACTCAAGCAGTATTGGTCAAAAAGAGATCGATGAATCATTACCAGTGACAAAAGTAGATGGCGACCACGTCATTACCGAACGTTACATGGAAAATGTGATTGCGCCTCCATTTTGGCAAATGGCATTGCGTGGTAATCACTTGGCAGATGATGTACCTGTTGACCGTTGGCAACGTTGCCACTTCTTTGCCCCAAGTAATGTGCATATTGAAGTCGGTGTGGCACATGCCGGACATGGCGGTTATGACGCACCAAAAGACAAAAAAGTTTCGTCAATTGTCGTGGACTTTATTACTCCAGAAACTGAAACCTCACATTGGTATTTCTGGGGAATGGCACGCAACTTCCAGCCAAACAATGCTGAACTCACCGATCAAATTCGTGAAGGCCAAGGCAAAATCTTTACTGAAGATTTAGAAATGCTGGAGCAACAGCAGCAAAATATTTTGAACAATCCACATCGCAAGTTACTGATGCTTAACATCGACGCAGGCGGTGTACAGTCCCGTAAGGTGATTGAGCGACTACTTGCCGAAGAAAATAAAACGCCTCCTGAAACATCCGCACAAAAGTTTCCAAACATTCGGATTATTTAAAGGAGCATGAACATGGACGTTATTATTCAAAAAATTCACCAGCTCACCCCGACCATTCGTGCCTTTGAACTGATTGCAGCAAATGGTACAGAGCTACCGAATTTTGAAGCAGGTGCTCATATTGATGTGCATCTTAAAAACGGTCCAACTCGTCAATATTCACTTTCAAACTGTTGCAGTGAAAAGCATCGTTATGTAATTGGTGTTTTACATGATGCCAATTCACGCGGTGGTTCACGTTGTATCCATACTGAATATCGTGAAGGTGATCATTTAAAGATTGGTGAACCACGTAATTTATTTGAGATTCATCCTCAAACAAAGCAGGCTGTTTTATTTGCTGGCGGTATTGGTATTACTCCTATTTTATCGATGGCGTATCGGCTTAAATCGGCCAATATTCCTTTCAAATTACACTACTTTGTTCGTAGTCATGAAATGATTGCCTTCTATGGCAATTTAACCAAGCATTTTGGTGATCAAATCCATTTCCACATTCAAGATCAGCCAGACACCGAATGTAATATGGCAGAGGCTTTAGGTGAGAGTTCACCAGATAGACACTTATATGTATGCGGTCCGACAGGTTTTATGCAGTTTGTCATGAGTTCTGCCGAGCAAGCGAATTGGCACAACGAGCAATTACATCAAGAGCACTTTGTCGCTAAAAAAGCAGATACTTCAAACAACGAAGCATTTACTATTGAAGTTAAAGGTACGGGCCGCCGAATTGAAGTATTGCCAGAACAGACCGCAACTGAAGCATTAATTGCAAATGGGTTTGATATTCCTGTTTCGTGTGAACAAGGTATTTGCGGTACGTGTATTACCCGCGTTGTAGAGGGTACACCAGATCATCGGGATCTATTTATGACCGATGAGGAACATGCTTTGAACGACCAATTTACGCCCTGCTGTTCTCGTGCAAAAACTAAAAATCTTGTGATTGAGCTTTAAGACCCAAGTTCCTTTATTCAAAAATAAAGGAACTTATTTCACCTTAAGCACTTAAAACATTTTTGAGCGTTTCACCCAAAATCACGACACTACTGTGCTCACGCATTAAAGTTTCAGCACGTCCTGCCTGACGATGTGTCAACGCATCGAAAATCGAACAATGTTGTAAATGTGCATAGTGCAAACGGCGATATTCTGACAAAGCTTGATTCTGGTCATAGGTAATGGCTTGAGCAGAAGCCATTGGTAACTGATTGTTTTTCGCTAAAGCTTGTATGAGCGCAACGTTTTGCGCACCTTCAATAATGGTGTCATGAAAAATGATATTAAAATGGTGATAACGTTCTAGTTCAGCATCGCCAAACTCGTCTTTATCATTAAATAGTTTTTCAGTTTCTTGGATGCAATGTTGCAGCGTCTTTTTCTGTTCTTCTGTTAGACCTTGTTCTGCTAACGTTTTCGCAGCCAACCCTTCAAGTACACCTCGCACTTCGAGTGCATCATGAACCAATTGTTCTGAAATTTCACGAACCGTATAACCACGGGTTGGGTTTTTAATAAGGAGGCCTTCTTGTTCGAGCAACCGAAATGCAATACGAACAGGCTGTCTCGAAACTCCAAGTAACTCCGCGGTAGGAATCTCGGCAATTCTGGCACCGCCCTCAAGTTCCCCTGAAATAATCATTTTTCTTAATTTAAGTAAAACTTGTTGTCCTGAAGACATTTGCTGCCACACATCACCAAAAACGTCACTTCGATGCTAGCAAGTTCATTTGCAAAATGAAATAAATTTTCTGTGTGAATCAGTGCTTAAGCATTTCTGTTGAGTTTAAAAATTAGATTACAAACGACATTGCTTAAAGGCCTTTAAGATTATTCACCATAATATCGAGATTATTACGGATTAAATAAGCCAAGTTAATATCAATACCTTCAAGCATTTTTTCTTCAACCTTTAAAACCACTTCATTACATTTATTTAGCTTATCAACACCGCTTTCAGTCAGCGTAATTAAAATACGGCGTCCATGTGTTGGGTCAGGTTTTTTCTCAATCCAGCCATTAACCAGTAAATCTTGCAAAATTTTATTGGCTGATTGCGGCTTAATAAAAGACCGCTCAGCAAGCTTGGCATTGGATACATTACTTTTTGAAGCTAAAACAGAAAGCGCAGTAAATTGCGGCAAGGTAATCTCAAGCTCTTTTAAATGTTCTGTTAAATGTTTACTAATAATTCGGTCAACACGAGCAATCATGTAACTTAACTTAGGCTCATCTTCTACTTTTTTTTGAACTGAATTCGAACGTACCATAACCTTTCAATCATCATAAGAAAATCTGTAGTGAAAGTATGAGGCTCTAACCCCATACTTTCGTTAAAACTTAGCGAGCACCTGAGCTTTGTACTAAATGTACAGGCTGTTTAGGTTTTTTGACAAGAAGTAATGCAGAGATCGCTGCAATTAAAATCACTGGAATGCTTGAACCGATCACAATGGTCGAGCTTTGTCCAAGCGAGAGTAAAAAACCAGCCATTAAAGGTCCAGCAAAAGAACCAATACGCCCAATTGCAACCGCTGCACCTACTCCAGTTCCACGCATTTCGGTTGGGTAATACATGGCAGCCAAACCGTATAATGCCGATTGTCCACCCACAATAAATAAACCACAGCCTACTGCCGAAAGCGCCAGTAATGCAACGGTTGGAGAAATTGCCAAGCAGCAAAGCGAGAATAAAATGCCAAGATAAATCAGCTTAATCACAAAACTCATGCGTATTTTATCAAGCAATACACCCATTAAGATTGAACCTAAAATTCCGCCAACGTTGTAGCCCATCTGCACATAGTTTGCCTGTAATTTCGATAAGCCTTGCGCGCCCATGAGCAATGGCAACCAGTTCAACAAGAAGTACAACACGACTAAGGTACAGAAGAAACTCACCCAAAGCTGAATCGTTGACATACGACGTTCTTTGGCAAATAGAACTTCAAAGAATGGGGTCGTTTTTTGTGCCTGAACTTTCCGTTGTAGATAATCATTGGACTCAGGTAAAAAGCGCATAATCAGTGGAATGAGTAAAATAGGCGCTATACCACCAATATAGAAAATATGACGCCACTCTGCATCACCCGCCAACGACATAGCAACGACAGAAGTGAGTAATCCACCAAATGGAATGCCGCTATACATGATACTTACCGCTTTGCCCTTGTGCTGATCAGGTACGGCTTCAGAGGCAAGTGTAATCATCATCGGAAGTGCCCCACCCATTCCTAAACCGGTACAAAAACGGATGAGTAACAGCAAACTGAAGTTAGCAGCATAGGCTGTTAGCAAAGACATCATTCCAAAAAGTAAAATACTAAAAATCAGAATTTTCTTACGCCCAACAATATCTGCAAATCTACCGCCTAATATCGCACCTGGTAGTGTTCCTAAAATTGCAGCACTAAATGCCCACGCCATCTGGCCATTGTCCAACATAAACTCAGTCCGCATTCGTGGGGCGGCTACCCCCATTGACTGAAGATCAAAACCTTCAAAAATTGCTATCGCAAAGCATAATAGCAACGTGATTTTTGCCCTTGCAGACTGTCCTAATATCTTTTCCATTGTGTTATCCCTTATTGACTAGTCGTTCCATTTAGCCCTTTGTGTATTATTGTTTAAACACACCAAAAATATCAGTTAAACTTACTAAAAAATCAACATATTTTTATATAAAATAATCAATAAAATTAATTAATATTTAAAATACAATGGATTATAAAATATTTGAGAAATTTTATAAAAAAGACTTGAATGTAAGTTTAACTGATATTAAATTAAATCCCAGAACAGCTAAAAAATCATTCAAGGAGTATGAAGATGAGTTATGAAAACCGCTGGGAAACCGTAGATGTTAAAGTTGAAGATGGAATTGCATGGGTTACACTAAACCGCCCAGAAAAGAAAAATGCCATGAGTCCTACACTCAATCGTGAAATGATTGATGTGCTTGAAGCGATAGAACTTGATCAAAATGCACGTGTGCTCGTGTTGACCGGTGCGGGTGATTCTTGGACAGCAGGCATGGACTTAAAGGAATATTTCCGTGAAGTTGATACTCAGCCAGAAATTTATCAAGAACGTATTCGCCGCGACTCATGCCGTTGGCAGTGGCAACTTCTTCGCATGTATTCAAAACCAACGATTGCAATGGTCAACGGTTGGTGTTTTGGAGGCGGTTTCTCACCTTTAGTGGCTTGTGATCTTGCGATTGCAGCAGATGAAGCAACATTTGGTTTATCTGAAATTAACTGGGGTATTCCACCGGGCAACCTTGTAAGCAAGGCAATGGCGGATACTGTTGGTCACCGTGCAGCTTTGTACTACATCATGACAGGCAAAACCTTTACTGGTAAAGAAGCCGAAAACATGGGCCTTGTGAACAAAAGCGTACCGCTTGAACAGTTAAAAGCAGAAGTGGCTGAACTTGCAAATTGCTTACTTGAGAAAAACCCTGTGGTTCTTCGTACAGCTAAAAATGGCTTTAAGCGTTGCCGTGAACTGACTTGGGATCAAAACGAAGACTACTTATATGCCAAACTTGATCAATGTATCCACCGCGATACAGAAAATGGTCGCCAAGAAGGTTTGAAACAATTTTTAGATGAAAAATCAATTAAACCGGGTTTACAGAGCTACAAACGTACTGGTTAACTTTTGATTCTCTAATGGCAATGTAAGGACACAACCCATGCAAAATGTACAGTTACTTATTCACGGTCAATCTGTTGATGCATCAAATCAGGCAACTTTTGAGCGTATTAGCCCCATTGATGGATCAGTGGCAACTAAAGCCGCTGCTGCAACTTTGGAAGATGTTGATCGTGCAATAGACTCGGCACAACAAGCTTTTAAAGTATGGTCGAAACTCTCGCCTACCGAACGTCGCTTACGTTTGTTAAAAGCAGCCGATTTAATGGACCAAAAGACTGAGCAATTCATTGAAACTGGAATGCAAGAAACGGGTTCAACTGCAACATGGTATGGGTTTAACGTTCACCTTGCTGCCAACATGTTACGTGAGGCAGCAGCAATGACCACACAAATTGACGGAAGCCTCATTCCGTCAGATGTGCCGGGCAATCTTGCGATGGGTGTGCGAGTTCCTTGTGGTGTGATTGTAGGAATTTCACCTTGGAATGCCCCTGTCATTTTGGCAACACGTGCGCTTGCTATGCCTTTGGCTTGTGGTAACACGGTAGTGTTAAAAGCATCGGAAGCCTGTCCAGCAACACATCGTCTCATTGGTGAAGTGTTATACGAAGCAGGTCTTGGCGAAGGTGTGGTGAATGTGATTACTCATGCAGCCGAAGATGCACCACAAATTGTTGAACGTTTAGTGTCTCATCCAGCTGTAAAACGCATTAATTTTACGGGTTCAACCAAAGTCGGAAAAATTATTGCCGAGACTGCTGCTAAATATTTAAAACCTGTTTTACTTGAATTGGGTGGTAAAGCCCCTGTCGTGGTTTTAAATGAAGCCGACATTAATGAAGCTGTAAATGCTGTGGCTTTCGGGGCGTTTTTCAATCAGGGTCAAATTTGTATGTCGACCGAACGTGTTTTGGTTCAAGACAAAATTGCCGACCAATTTATTGAAAAACTGATTGAGAAAACCCGCTCTATTCGGGCAGGTAATCCAACTTCAAAAGACAATGCACTCGGTGTTTTAGAAAGTCGCCGCGCTGTAAATCGCATTCAGCATTTGCTTGAAGATGCCCAAAACAAAGGTGCCGACTTACCTTTAGGCATTCATATTGAAGACACCACCATGCAACCGACGCTGGTGCTCAATATTAAACCTGACATGCTGCTTTACCGTGAAGAATCATTTGGACCTGTATGCACTGTTCAACGTTTTTCAAGCCTTGAAGAAGGCATAGCACTGGCAAATGACAGCGAGTTCGGTCTTTCTTCGGCAGTGTTTAGCCAGAATATTTCACAAGCATTGGAAGTCGCTCAACAAATTGATTCAGGTATTTGTCACATTAACGGTGCAACCGTACATGACGAAGCTCAAATGCCATTTGGTGGAACAAAATCGAGTGGTTACGGACGTTTTGGTAGTAAAGTCTCTGTTGCCGAATTTACCGAACTACGCTGGATCACCATTCAGACCCAATCACGTCATTACCCGATTTAGTCAGGCTAATACGAACACAGACATATTAAATAAAAATTGCATGATGCAAAAAAATAAAGCGCAGTGATGCGCTTTCCATGGAGTGAAAGAAATGCAAATGAATGCCACTCAATCACAAGACCGCGAACGGTTCGTAAAATTAGGGCAACATGATATTCATTATCACCATAAAGATGACACGCTCTATATCAGCCCAAAAGAGCAATTAAAACTGTATCCACAAAAACTGACAGATCGGTTAATTCATTTTGCACAAACAAAACCTGACCATATTTTTGCAGCAAAACGTAATGCTCAAGGTGAATGGGTCAAACTGAGTTATGCAGAAGTTTTACAACGTGCATGGCACATTGCTCAGGCTTTACATGAACGTAAGTTAAGCCAAGAACGACCTCTGGTCATTTTAAGTGGTAATGATCTCGAACATTTAACACTCTCTATGGGTGCCATGCTGGCGGGTGTGCCTTTCTCTGCTATTTCCCCTGCCTACTCTCTGATTTCTCAAGACTTTGGCAAACTTAAACATGTGTTTGAAGTGCTTACACCCGGCTTAGTCTACGCTAGTGATGGTCAGGCTTTTGCCAAAGCGATTCAGGCTTGTATTACATCCGACATTGAAGTGGTGACCAACAAGGGTCTTGTGGGCAATCAGATCTGCACATCTTTTCAATCGCTTTTAGATACGCCTGTTTCAAATGTTCAAGAGTTTTACCAAACCCTTGATGAAAACCAAATTGCCAAATTCCTATTTACGTCAGGTTCAACCAAATTACCTAAAGCTGTACCGACCACGCATTTAATGCTGTGTGTTAATCAGCAAATGTTGTTGCAGACTTTCCCTGAGTTTGAAGAAACGCCACCTGTCCTACTCGACTGGCTGTCTTGGCACCACACCTTTGGCGGCAGTCACAATGTCGGTATTGCGCTCTATAACGGCGGTACCATTTACATTGATGACGGCAAACCCGTTGCAGGAAAATTTGATGAAACCATTCGTAATCTGAAAGAAATTTCTCCAACAGTTTATTTAAATGTGCCAAAAGGTTGGGAAGAACTCACCGAAGCGTTAGAAAAAGATGAAGAATTAAGAGACCGCTTTTTTGCCAAAGTTAAAATTCTATTCTTTGCAGGTGCAGCGCTTTCCGAAGCGGGCTGGAACAGACTCGATAAAATTGCTCAGCAACATTGCGGAGAAAAAATTCGCATCATGAGCGGATTGGGCATGACTGAAACTGCACCATCTTGTGCTTTTACAACAGGTCCACGCGTGATGGCTGGCTTTATTGGTTACCCTGCTCCGGGATGCGAAATTAAGCTAGTACCATGTGGTGACAAACTAGAATTTTGTGTTCGTGGCAAACACGTCATGAAAGGCTATTGGCGTTTAAAGGCAGACCAGCAAAGCACTGTATTTGATGATGAAGGCTTTTTCCATACTGGCGATGCTGTTCGTTTAGTCGATGTGAATGATCCAACTAAAGGTCTGATGTATGACGGACGAATTGCCGAAGACTTTAAACTCAATACAGGTACTTTTGTGAATGTGGGCACACTACGCAACAAAGTACTCATTCAAGGTAATTTACTGGTTCAAGATGTCTGCATTACAGGTTCAAACCTAAATGCGGTTGGCTTTTTGATTTTTCCAAAACTAGATGCTTGTGCTCAACAAGCTGGTCTTAAGCTGGGCGAACATTCTCCAGCAGAGATATTGCAGCACCCTAAAGTCCAGCAATGGTTCCGCCAATTTTTAACGACGTTTAATAAAGATGCGACTGGCAGTTCAAATACAGTCTCAATGCTTTATTTAATGGCAGAGCCGCCTCAACTCGATGCAGGCGAAGTGACCGATAAAGGAAACCTCAATCAAGGCAATATTACCAAGCGTCGTGCTGCTTTCATTGATGAGCTTTATCAAAAGCAGAATGATAACCCGCTGATTATTCGGGTGCCCACCTTAAAGCAATAAGCAATTGAAATAAAAAAGGAAGCTCAAACTTCGGTTTGAGCCTTAGCCTCACTTTTGCCTAAAAAAAGGTTCAACATGCCACACGATACAGAATTTGAACTATTTCGGGACAGCTACCGCAGATTCTTAAAAGAACAGGTTGCTCCGTATTATGAACAGTGGGAACACGATGGCCTGATTCCACGTGATCTATGGCTTCGTCTTGGGGAAAATGGCTTTTTGTGCGTCGATGTACCTGAGGAATATGGCGGGTACGGCGCTCCTGTGCACTACTCACTCATGTTGGTTCAAGAAACTGCTCAAGCTGGTTTTGCATCTTTGGCAGTTGCCATTGGCGGGCAAAATGAGTTGGTCTCTCCTTACCTGCAAAATATTGGAACTGAAGAGCAAAAACGTTATTGGCTACCGAAAATGGTGACAGGTGAAGTCGTCACTGCCATCGCCATGACCGAAGCGAATGCTGGTTCAGACTTACAGGCAATACGCACTCAAGCCATTTTAGAAAATGACCACTACCGTATTAATGGTTCAAAAACTTTTATTTCAAATGGTTTACATGCCGACCTGATCGTTCTGGTTGCGAAAACTGATCCGCAAGCTAAAGCAAAAGGTATTTCGATTTTCTTAGTCGATGCCGCTTTAGATGGGGTTAAAAAAGGCCGTTCATTACAAAAAATCGGACTCCATGCCCAAGATACAGCCGAACTATTTTTTGATGATGTTTGTGTACCTGCAACTCAGCGTTTGGGTGAAGAAGGACAAGGTTTTGCTTATTTAATGCAAGAGTTACCGCGTGAGCGTTTAAGCATTTCCATGATGGCTTTGGGGTCAATTTTAGGTGCCATCGAACTGACTAAAGACTATGTACTGGAGCGTAAAGCTTTCGGACAAGCGTTAAGTCAAATGCAGAACACACGCTTTGTGCTCGCAAATGCCCAAATCAAAGCGAAAGCTGCCCATGCTTTTGTAGCCCAATGTGCAGCGCTGTATCAACAACACCAGTTAAGTGTCACTCAAGTTGCCGCACTGAAATGCTTTATCACCGATGTTCAATGTGAAGTGATTGATCAGTTACTTCAACTTTTTGGCGGCTACGGTTACATGCAGGAATACCCGATTTCACGCTTTTTTGTGGATGCACGGGTACAAAAAATTTATGGGGGAACCAATGAAATTATGAAAGAAATCGTAGCCCGAGAACTGCTCGGAAAATAATTCGATTTAAAAACCAGACAAGGCAGACAGAACAACCATGCCTTGTTGAAAACAAAAAATGATATTTCAGGAAGAAATGCTATGTCGAAATTATGGATGTACTCTACCCTTATGCTCTCAGGCTCAGTCTGGGCTGGCAATTTTATTGACAACAGCTCAGTAGAACTCACCACGCGAAATTTCTACTTTGATCGAGACTATCAAGTTCCATCGACTTACCCAGCAGCGAGAGACTGGACACAAGGGTTTATTCTCAAAGCCAATTCAGGCTATACCGAAGGAACCGTTGGTTTTGGGCTAGATGTACTGGCAACAGCAGGTTTTAAACTAGATGCAAGCGCCAAATATGCAGGTACAGGAAACTTACCTAGAGACACGCGTACCAATGAACCGGCTGACTCTTATGGAGAAATTGGCGTCACAGCAAAAGCTAAAATGAGCCAGACTGAGCTACGCATTGGTACGCTCATGCCAATGAACCCTGTTTTAGTGGCTTCACCTGCTCGTTTGCTTCCTCAAACCTATCGAGGGATTTCACTCACCAGTAAAGATATTAAAGACTTCGACTTACAAGCTGCCTATATCGATAAGGTAAATCAAAGAGATTCGACCAACTATGAAAGAATTAAAATTTCAGGCGTAAATGGTCGATACAAAAGTGCTGAGACGAGCGGCCTCTATTATTTAGGTGGGAATTATCAGTTTAATCCTGCACTTAAGCTCACCGCTTTTTACATGGATGTTAATGATCTTTATGACCAAACCATGGTTGGAGCCATACATCAACACAAAATTAATGACACGACCAATCTGAGTTCGCAATTACGCTACTACCGTAGCCGTGATGATGGACAAGCAAAAGCTGGCTTAGTCGATAATGATCTTTATCATGCGCATTTCGAACTTAAACACCAAAACCATAAATTTATTTTTGGCACCTTCCAACATCACGGCGATACCGCTTTCCCGTATTTGACTGGAGGTGAAACCGGACTTCTCATTGATACGTGGCCGGGCGAGTTTCTAAACGCAAAAGAGAAAGCCTATAGCTTCCGCTATGAATATGACTTTAAAGATTATGTACCGGGGTTACGTTTCATGACCCGTTACACCACAGGCCACAATATTTATGCACCTAACTTAGGTGGAACCAATCTAAAAGAGCGAGAAACAGACTTTGATTTAGGTTACACGGTTCAAACTGGCTGGTTAAAAAATTTAGGACTGCGCGCGCGCTATGCCATTTATGATAACAACATGCTCGCTACAGCCAACATCAAACCTGTAAACGAAACCCGTATCAACATCGACTACACATGGAAATTTAAATAATTCAAAACGAGGGGTTCTGTCACCCATAGAACCTCTTTTTATTTCGGGAAATAAGTAATTCAGCATGGACCCTTCATTATGGATCAAAAAACTTTAGAACACTTACCGCCCATCCATCACCATTTGGGTGGACACAATATCCATTGGAATGACAAAAATACTGAACTCACGATCTATTACACGGCTCTAGAAAGCTTTACCAATCCACGCGGCACCGTTGAAGGTGGCATGATCTGCGCCATGCTTGACGACGTGATGGGGCTTTTTGCATTTCTCGCCAATGGCCGTAAACCAGCTACAACCATCAACTTAACGATGGATTTTTTAAGGCCCTGTGCAGTGGGCGAAGTCATTACAAAATGCCGATTCATTAAACAAGGCAAAACCGTACTGAATCTCGAAAGTGAAGCTTGGCAAAACAACAAAATGATTGCACGAAGCACAGCTAATTTTTTGGTTTTAGATTAATTACATCCATTGATTCAATAAGGATATGAATAATGAATTACACCAACAATAAACGAATTTTGACCTACTCTGCTTTAGTACTTGCCATGCTTGGCGCTTTGGGAGGCTGTGGAAGCGATAACAATGACATATCTACACCCTCAACAACGAAACCACCTCAATTGTCGCCTGCTGTAGGCGCAAAACTAACTGGAAGCTGTTCGGATCTGACTAGTTTTCATTATGACAATACAGTCATTAGCTCAGCAACTCTTCAAGAAACAGGCACATTGACTGTAGCCAACAAACCGATTGGTGCTCATTGTTTGGTCAAAGGCTATATGGATCAACGTGTAAGCCCTGTTGATGGACAAACCTATCAAATTGGTTTTGAAATGCGCTTACCAATAGACTGGAATGGCCGTTTTCTCTATCAAGGCAATGGTGGAACCGATGGTAATTTAATTCCTGCAACGGGTCAGGTCGGCAGCGGCGGCCCACTCACCAATGCTCTACATGATGGTTTTGCTGTTATTTCTTCCGATGCTGGACATAATGCCTCACAAAATCCAATGTTTGGTTTAGACCCTCAAGCTAGAATCAACTACGGCTACGGAGCCATTACCAAACTCACGCCTATGGCAAAAAATCTAATTAAAACAGCGTATGGGAAATTGCCAGATCGCTCCTATGCAGGAGGTACATCTAACGGCGGGCGTCATGCCATGATTGCCGCAACCCGTTTGGGCGACCAATATGACGGAATTTTAGCAAGTACACCGGGTTTTCATTTACCTCGTGCAGCAGCAGCTCAACTCTACACAGCACAACAACTTCGTCGTGTCGCAACAGATGAAAATGACCTAAGCACTGCTCTTACCCTTTCAGAGCGTAAAGTATTAGCAAAAGCGATTTTAGATCGATGCGATGCTTTAGACGGTGTTGCAGATGGCTTGGTTCAAGATGTTGAGGCTTGCCGTACTGCTTTTGATATTCACAAAGATGTACCCGTTTGCTCAAGTACAAGGGATGGTACTTGTTTAAGTACCGAACAAATTGATGTACTAGCCAATATTTACCGTGGCCCCGTAAATTCTGCCGGACAAGCACTCTATGCAACCCAGCCTTTCGACCCAGGTTTAGTAGGCAGTAACTGGGCAAGCTGGAAGTTTGAATCTTCGGTGGGAACAGCGCGTGACCCTGTTGCTGTCGGCATTCTTTTTCAGGTTCCACCTGCCCCAACTGTAACTCAAAATTCTAGACAATTTGCCTTTAACTATAATTTTGATACCGATTATTCAAAATTATCGGCAACCAATGATGTGTACACCGAAAGTTCAATGTCATTCATGATGCCACCCGATGAATTGAATCTAGATAAACTCCGTAATCACGGTGGAAAAATGATTGTGGTACAAGGCACAGCAGACGGCGTTTTCTCTGTAGATGACACCCAAAATTGGTACGATCAACTACTCCAACACTATAAAAATGATGCGAAAGGTACAGCGCCTGAATTTGCACGTTTCTTTAGAGTTCCGGGCATGAACCATACCCGTGATGGCATTTCGACCGATCAATTTGATGCACTGACTGCTTTAGTCAATTGGGTTGAATATGGGCAAGCACCTGACAAAATCATTGCGACGGCACGCGGCGCAGGTAACCTAGGTGGTCAAATCAATACTGAACTTCCGCAAGACTGGGCACCAGACCGCACCCGCCCACTTTGTCCTTACCCACTGATTGCCCGTTACAATGGTCAAGGTGATAGCGAAAAAGCTGAAAACTTTAGCTGTAAATAACACTCTATAAAATAAAAAAGAGAGCTGACCTAGGCTCTCTTTTTTATTTTGCTAAGCATCACTGTTGAATCATTATCAAATGATATTTCATCCAATGCCTGCATCACTGCTAAGATAACACCGAAAACCAAAAACTCATTTCGATATGCAAAATCAGACTGCTCCAAACCTCCCCTCAAATCAACTTGGAAAAGCACTGCTTTGTCTTATGACATCAGCATTATTATTTTCCATTATGGGAGTGTGCATTCGTTTTGCTTCACAAACGGTAGATAATGCGACCGTCGTATTTTTTAGAAATGCAGTAGGTTTATTTATTTTTATTCCTATGCTTTTAAAGCAGGGCTTAGATTTCGTTAAAACCGATAAACTCTGGATGCACACTTGGCGAAGCTTAGTGGGTCTTGCTGCAATGTATGGTTTTTTCTATGCAATTGCGAACTTAAAACTATCAAATGCGATGGTTTTTAGCTACTCATCACCTATCTTTATCCCACTGATTGCATGGCTTTTCTTAAAAGAAAAAATTACCAAATCGATGATTTTTGCTGCTGTCATTGGTCTAGTTGGGGTTTTATTTGTCGCTAAACCCGACCAAGGTTTATTTAATGCACTATCTTTTATTGGCTTGGGTGCATGCTTTTTATCAGCAATGGCTTTTGTGACTGTAAGAGCTTTAACCAGTACAGAACCGCCTGAGCGTATCGTTTTTTATTTCTGTATTTTTGGTAGTTTGATTTCTTCTATTCCGATGTTCTGGCATTGGCGCATTTTTACTTGGCACGAATTAAGCCTACTGATTGCCGCAGGACTTTTAGCAAACATTAGCCAACTTTTTATGTCTTATGCTTATAGCTTAGCGCCAGCAGGACAAATTGGCCCAATGAATTATATTGCTATTATTTTTGCAGGAATTTGGGGATTTGTTTTTTGGCATGAATTACCCGATCTATTCAGCATTATTGGCATATTTATTATTTTATTTGCCATATTGCTCTGCAATCCATTTTTGCAGAAAAAGTTACTCTCTCGATTTAAATAGCAGACAAACCCGATTCTAATTTAGGTACTGTATTCGATACTCATTTGGTGAAGTGCCTGTCCAGTGACGATAGGCTTTTCTAAAATTAGTTTTTATTCAATTGAAAACTAATCAATTGTTATAAAAATCTCACCATATTCAATCTCTTCATAAACTCTAGCTCTACCGTGTGCATTTAACCCCTCATATTTAATTTTTGCATTCCAAGAATCAACGATTTTCTTCGCGATTAATAAAGCCTGCTCCGCTGTCATCTCGTCATGTAAACTTGTCAACTCTATGAGATTCATCCAAAACTGAGTTCTATTTGTCTCTTCTACCTTTTGCAAATCATTAAATTTGTCTTGATCAAACTCACTCGCTAAAAAAATATGATTTCCAATTATAAGGAAATCAGGAGAAACCAAATTTAGAATCTTAAAAAGTAAATCTATGGGTAGTTCTTTAATTTTAAAAATTGAGTAAATATACTCAATATCCCCAAAGAAGTTTGGTTTATTTATATTTTTAAAACTCTCAAAATTTAAATCACTATTCTTTTCATACATACAATTCAACTCATTAGGCCAATCATCATTTCTTAAATTAATTAAATTATTTTCAGCTATTTAAATTATAAAATTAATTTCTCACGATACTCATTTGGTGAAATGCCTGTCCAGTGACGATAGGCTTTTCTAAAATTAGAAGTATCTGAAAAGCCTATTCTCTCCGCAATTTCATCTATGATTAAAGTCGTCTCTCGCAAATACTCATCAGCAAGACGGCGCCGAGTTTCATCTAACAGTTCTTGATAGGTTAAATCAAAACCCGCCAAGCGCCGATGTAAAGTACGCTTTGACATATGTAAGCGTTCAGCCATTTCTTGAGCTGATGGAAAAAGCCCTGTTCCATCCAATAATATTAAACGAATTGTTTTTACTAACTCAGGCTCTTCGGCTACTGCCGCACCTAACATCCGCTCACAAAAGGACTTACACATGTCCGCGGTAATCGGGTTGGCATTTGGGCAAGGTACGTCGAGCCATTTTAAATCAAAGTGCCATTGCATCACCCCAGCATTAAACTGAACGGGGCAATGAAAAACTTTTTCATATTCTTCTGCGTACTCAGGTGCTGGATAAGGCAATAAAAGCTTCTTTGCTTGAAATGGTCCTTCCAGCACACGTTCAATTAAGGTTTGCATTGAGCTAAACCAAAATTCGCACACCAAAGGCAAAAGCTTACCTAGTGCAATAATATCTTGCCCTTCAAAAACAGCAGCATCATCTCGAATATAAAAAGACTTCTTTAAAATAGGCCCTGCAAGCTTAATGTGTCGAATGCCGAGCTCTACCGCTTGCCTAAAATTACGCGAAGAATAGAGTGCGTAACCATACACTCCAAAATCTGACAGCCGCTGCTTTTGTCCTGCACGTAATCCAATTAACGGATCATGAGATAAACGTTGAATATTTTGAAATAACTGGATTTTTTGAACTTGAGAAATATATAAAGAGGATTGATTCATCGTATCTGGTGAAATATTTGCACCAGATAGAACATCTGATATTGAATGACCTTGCGAACCCATTTCATCAAATAAACTGGTCAAACCTAGCAAATATGTATTCGAACCCAGAGATGTATTATCATAATTTCCTTCGATAACACTATTTGCATTTTTATAAATATTTTTAGGCATTTAACTCACACCATCCCTAGAGTGACGTGCATAATGGCACTAAACTACCTCTTGTTGTCTCAATTTAACATCGACCATACGACGCTTCAAGCATAAAGTATGATAAGCAAAAGTATGGAAGGAACAATAATGGAAAGCTCCACTTTAAAAGAATATAGCGGCTCTGCCACCGAACATATGGAACTTATTTTTTCCAAACAACGTGCCAATTTCGACGCAGATCCCTACCCAAGTCTTGAGGCACGTCGCACAAAGCTGCATCAACTCAAAAAACAAATTATTCGTTATCAAGATGCTTTAGCTGCTGCGATTAATTCCGATTTTAGTTCAAGATCACTGGATGAATCTAAACTATTAGATTTACTTGGCTCTGTGTTGGAAGCCGATCATGCGATTCATCATTTACGTCGTTGGATGCGTCCAAGTAAACGCCGTACCGAGCTTTTATTTTTATCAAACCGTTTAAGTGTGCAATATCAGCCTAAAGGCGTAGTTGGTGTGATTGTGCCTTGGAACTTCCCCGTTTATTTAGCACTCGGGCCACTCATTGCCGCCTTAGCTGCGGGCAATCGAGTCATGATTAAACTCCCTGAAATTACCCCCAATACCAATGCAATGCTTCGACGCATGCTTGCTGAAGTCTTTAATGAAGATGAAGTCGCAGTTTTTGGTGAAGAAATTACAGACCCAGCAAGATTTACCTCTTTGCCATTTAACCATATTGTCTTTACTGGCTCTCCTGCGATTGGCAAAGTCGTCATGCGAGCTGCTGCTGAAAATCTAACACCTGTTACACTCGAATTAGGTGGTAAATCACCTGCAATTGTAAGCCGCAACTACCCGCTTGCCGATGCAGCAAAACGTATTACACATGGTAAAGCAACAAATAGTGGTCAAATCTGTGTAGCACCTGATTATGCGTTGGTTCCCAAAGAAAGTATTGATGAATTTGTGGATGCTGCAAAATCAAGCTTTGTAAAAATGTTTGGTCAAAACATTGAAAATAATGAGAATTACACATCCATTGTCAATGACCGCCATTTAAAACGTATTCAAGATATTTTGACCGATGCGCAAGAAAAAGGTGCCCGCATTATTCCTTGCGACACTTACAGCTTTGACCAACAAGGTCGCAGAATGCCTGTACAGATTGTGCTGAACTGCACGCCAGACATGCGCATTATGAAAGAAGAACTCTTTGGCCCTATTTTACCTGTGGTGGCTTATGATTCTTTAGATGATGCGATTACCTATGTGAAATCGGACGAACGACCTTTAGCACTTTACTTCTTTACACATAGCTCGGTAGAACGTGATCGTATTTTACGTGAAACTCATTCGGGTGGTGTGACCATCAATGACTGGGGTTGGCATGTAGTCAACCATGATGCTCCTTTCGGTGGTATCGGAAACTCAGGCATGGGGTCATATCATGGAGAAGAAGGTTTCCGCGAACTTTCACATGCAAAAACTGTATTTATACGTCATCGGTTTTTCCCGACTCAGCTTTTCCACCCACCTTATGGAACATTCCTACAAAAGTTAGCAATTCGCTTTTTCTTAAAAAAAGGTGATCCAAATATTAAATAAAGATTATAAAAAAAGCCTCGTAATGAGGCTTTTTTTTATGGGTTAAATAAACAAGTTATTTCAAGATAATAATAAAAAAATCAGGCTATAAACTGTTGATTAAATGATGTATTCCATAAACCAATGTTATTTGGCATTGAAAATGAAGTGTTATCAAATACGATTTGATCATCAACTTCATCAAGCTGATATTTTTGAGTCAAACTATTTTTAACATTTTGAGTATCTTCACTTTCACTATTCGCATTGGCACTTCTCAATAATTTATCAACATCAATATTAAACTTTTGCATATCTTCAATTGTTAAAAGATTAAATGGATAGTCAACGTCAGAACTTTCTTCTAATATCAAAGAGTCTGTCAGCACTTGCGTATTATTTCCTTCAAGTTGTCCAACTAATGATTGGTTATCGGACAATTCATCAAACAAATAACCGTACTCTTCGTAGTTAGAATTGTCAGCTAAACCATTCAATAAATCTGTTAATGATTCATCCTGATTACTGTCTATTGAAGCGGAATTCTGTAAATCTTGAATAGTCCATACAGTTTGATCTGCAAAAGTAATCGTTTTAAAAGCTGATGACTCCTGAAATACTCCAAGAATTTCCAAGAAATCGCCAGTATCATCAATACTAACAAAAACATTCGTATATGAAATTTCAACCGAAATATCGCTTGGTAATACATCCATTAAAATATAGGTTTCTGTTGGAAGTGAGTTTGCACCAACCGCAGAACTAACTATATCATCACCATAGCCACGGTTAAAAACATAAGTATTGACTCCATCGCCACCATCTAAATAATCATCACCTATACCGCCATCTAAATAATCATTACCTGTGCCGCCATCTAAATAGTCATTACCGATAGAACCATACAAATGATCATTTCCAGCAAGACCATAGATTGTTGCATCATAGGCATTCATATTAACTAAATAGTCATCATCTTCGGTGCCTAACAAGGGGTGAGCTAAAATATCGGTAATGGTCCAGACAGTTTGATCTGCAAAAGTTATAGTTTTTAAACCAATATTAGCATTCCATGGATCTTTGATATAAAGCTGATCAGTTGTATCTTTAATTCTTAAAAAAACATAGTCTGCCGATGCATTTACCCAAATATCATCGGGTAAAACATCAAGAATAATATGTGTCTCAGCGATATACTGAGATTTACCTTCATAAAAATCATAACTTCGGATCTCATCTACACCATCTCCTTTATTGAAGATATAAGTATTTATACCTGAGCCACCCTCCAGCTCATCACTCCCTCGCCCACCAATAAGCGTATCATCTCCATCCTCCCCAAATAAATAATCCTCTCCATCCCCACCTTCTAGTAGATCATTGCCATAGTCACCCTTTAAATAATCATTACCACTCCCACCAACTAAATAATCGTTACCTGTATCCCCATGAATCAATTTATCCCCAATATCAGTAGATATAATATTATTTCTATTTTCCTCTACTATTGGGACAGTTTCAGCACCAAAGTTATTTTTAGCAAGGTCACCTTCAGATAACCCTGTATCTGTACTTGCGTGTGTGTTTGTTTCTATATGGTCCAACATAATCGATGAACTTTTAAATGGGACTCTGGTGCCTAATCCACCATGGTTTAAATATAATGAAAGTGAATCACCTCTATCAATTTCTTGAACCAAGTCTAAATCAGCACTTTCTTCAAAGTTACCCATTCCTGTATCACTGAGTAATTTTTCCCATAACAACCACCACGTTTTAATGTCATCCAATAAAGCATTTACGCCATTTTTAATATAGTCATAGACCGTGTCACCACCCACAATCGAACCAACTATTCCACCCACAATCGCTAAAGCTAAAGTCACAGGTGCAGATACTGCTGTAAATGCTGCCACACCTCCTACCACCAACGCACTACCAATTGATCCTGCAATCCACTCTGCCGTGGTATGAGCCACCCAATCGTCTATAATTTGTTGTTTTTGTTCTGACGTTTCGGCTGCTTGGACTTGAGAACTTAAAGCAATTAATCCCAATACCGTTAAAGCTGATCCCAAAACCCCTCCAGTTTTTCCTGCTACCTCCAAAAAGTGTGATTTTTGTATGTCTGTTAAATAAGGGCTATTTTGTATATGTGTTTCCCTAATTAAACCTAACTGAGAATTATAGATCTCTGAATATCCATAGGCTTCATATTGAGGCCGAATTTCATAAGTCGGATTTTGTATTGTAATAAATGGGTCTATCGTGACATCTTCCACACCAAAATATTTGGATAAAACCTGACCGGTATCCACAGCGGCAATACGCCCCGTGCTAGTATCTCGAACATATTGGAATTCAGACATTATCAACACAGACTGTGTTTTTATATCCTCAAAAACCTGGTTATATCCATTACTTTGTAAATTGGTACGCAACTCATCTATTGGTATACCATTAATACTGGTTACATTTGGATTATCCAATAATGTTGGTAATTCCGTTTGTGCCCAAATACGGTTATCATCAGCAAAGGGAACTAAAGCTAGAACATCTCCTTTGGTATCTCTGGCATACACTTCTGAAATCGTGTTCCATATACTTGGTACATGTTCCCCTGTACTCGGGTCTATGCCACCAGAACCATTCCAAAACTCATAGGCTGCCGTACCTTCTTTATTAAATTGATAAGAATCAATAACCCCCATAGAGTCCAAAGTGTTTTCTAAAGCATCACGAAAAGATTGTTCCCGAGATAAATAAGAAACTTCAGTTTGTCCAATGCGACCTATATCACCATAAGAATTTGTACTAATAGGCTCTTGATACAATCCGGTACTTACATCTTGATCTAAAAATGCGCTACCTGAATAATAGGATGTGAGTGTTGTATTCTCGCTCAAACTTCCTGATGCTTGTCTCACCAAATCATGCAGTTCATTTAAACTATAAATATAGCCTGAAGCATTAGCATTGCTAAGCTCTGTAATTATTTCATTATAAGTTTTCATGATTTATTTCTTTTTTAATAAGTTACCAAGCATAATGTTCAAATGGATGATTTAAAAATAATTGTACGTCTACAAATTGCTGATTTATTAATCTGCGATTTTTTAATTTTGCTAAAAAAGCCTCTCTTATTAACTCTATTAAAATATCCTCTCGACCAATGAATTTAGGTGGCATGACAAAAGGAGTTAAATAAATTTTTCTGCCATATATTTTTTTTTCTATATCAATTGGATAACTAAGCATATCCGATACTTGTAACAATACGAGCTCATCTTCTGCATAGAACACATAGGCAGCTGGAGCATGTTCTACTCCCGCAGCAATAAAATCATGAATCAAAATTAAACCAATATGACGCTCATCATCAGCATAAATATAAAGGTCTCTATTAAAAATTCGATCATTTTTTCTATCTCTTTGCCAATGACCATAAAGGTAATTATGCTCTTTTAAAACCTCATGAGGTAGTTTCCAATAGCGTTCATATATAGCTACATGTTCGGGTTTACTTTCAGTAATTTTGTTTTGATATGCAATAAAACTCATTTCTTCTTAATCGCCTTTCACTACTTGTTAGTTCAAATTTTTCAAATATTATAATTTATATATACAATAAAATCACTTAATATATTCTCCACCACCTTTAATAAGATAAAATATATTAATTTACCAATTATATACATTTACTTTAAAATAAAATATCGATCTTACATTCCAAATTATCTATTCACCTTCTCAACAACAGCAAGTTGATTAATAATATTTTTGGTTTCTAATGATCTTACCATATCTCTATTTTCTTCTATTAATTATTAGTTTCTTAAGCCCTTGAGCATATCTACACCAAAGTTATAATAAAGCTGTGTAGTCACTGCCCATCTATCCATTATTTCTTTTTCATAAATATCTAAAACTTCAGCAATAAGATTATTTATGTCTTGAGGAACTTCAGTCTCTGAATGAATATGGATAATATTCGGGTTATTTAAAGATTTAACACTCAGTGAAGATACATAAAATTCACTATGTGATCTATGATCTTGAACTGTTGAAACTGAAAACTCAAAAGACGTAAACAATATCGCTTGTGTAGGGGTTACAATTGCCTCTACTGCGGGCCAATGAAATGGGGTTACAGGGTTATTTTCATAACCGTCAAAATAATACGGTCCCTCTTTTTCTAATATAATTTTTTCAGCAGGTGACAAATAACCACTACCTACAAAGAATGATAAATAATAAATATTCCGTTCATCATCAACCATCAAGCTGTCATCAATCCTAATAGGAAAGTCTAGATCCAAATCTTGTATGAGTGGTTCAACTAAACTCACAAGGTGATCTAATTTTTCACCTACTATATCAATTTTCTTAAAAGTCATAAATTTTACTCTTTTACATATCGCTATTCATTTAAACCATACAATCTATATTCATTAATTGTATGGGTTAAATCACTCTTAATTATATTCACATTAAAACAAAGTAGTTTTATTTACTAAATCTTCATAAACTATAGGCACAAGATTAATGAATGCCTGCCGTAAGTCCTGAATAGTAACTTGTCCATTTGTCTGCTCAATAGCAGCAAGTTGATTAATAATATTTTGGGTTTCTAATGATCTTGCCATGTTTCTGTTTTCTTCTTTTAATTATTAGTTTCTTAAGCCATTGAGCATATCTACGCCAAAGTTATAATAAAGCTGTGTAGTAACTGTCCATCTATCCATTATTTCTTTTTCATAAATATCTAAAACTTCACCAATAAGATTATTTATGTCTTGAGGAACTTCAGTCTCTGAATGAATATGGATAATATTCGGGTTATTTAAAGATTTAACACTCAGTGAAGATACATAAAATTCACTATGTGATCTATGATCTTGAACTGTTGAAACTGAAAACTCAAAAGACGTAAACAATATCGCTTGTGTTGGGGTTACAATTGCCTCTACTGCGGGCCAATGAAAGGGAGTTACAGGGTTATTTTCATAACCATCAAAATAATAAGGTCCCTCTTTTTCTAATATGATTTTTCTTGGGGGAGATAAAAATCCACTACCTGTGAAAAATGATAAATAATAAATATTCCGTTCTTCATCAACCAACAGGCTGTCATCAATCCTAATGGGGAAATCAAGATCCAGATCTTGTATGAGTGGTTCAACAAAACTCACAAGGTGATCTAATTTTTCACCTACTATATCCATTTTCTTAAAAGTCATAAATTTTACTCTTTTACATATCACTGTTCATTTAAACCATACAATCTATATTCATTAATTGTATGGGTTAAATCACTGCTATATTTAAAAACATTCTTTTAAAATATTTTAAAAACCTTTTTATCAAATAAAAAAGAACAATCAGTCCAATTATCACAGTTTCGCTGTAAGAATTGATACTAATCATCTCATATTTATTTTAGTACTAAGTATTTTTCTCTAAAGGTACGATCTGAACAATAGAAAGTTAATATTGTATTATCGCTCAAACTTCCTGATACTTAACGAACTAAATTATGTAGTTCCGTTAAACTATAAATATGCCATGAAGAATTCAGCACTATCAAGTTCTGTAATATATTCATTATAAATTTTCAAGATTTATTCTGCTAAAATTTTACATCTAATTTAAAATTCAACAAACACTTTGTTTATCTTCTTAATAAAATTATAATAATTGAATAATATCACATCAACTTATTTTAATAGAATAAATTTTACATATACTTTATTTACAAAAACCAATTCAACATCATTCAACACAAACATTATTAAATAAACTTAAAATATACATTAACTAAATATTTTAAATTTATTTAATAAATATTTTAATATACTTTACAATTTCTTAGTAAACAAATGATTATCATTTATTGATAAATCTTTTAATGTACCTCCTAAAAACTCAACCACTGAACAAGCTTGGCTTGAGCCAGATACAACTTTAAAAGGTTTAACATCATAATGAATATCAGTTACATAACCAAAAGCATCGATAAAAACAATATCTATATTATACCTCATACCAATCGTATGGATTGAGGTACATGGGCTAATCAATAAACACTGGTTTTCTTTTAATTTCTTTCGAAATAAAAGCCCAGCAGCTCTAGAAAAAAAACTTGTAGCAGAAAATACTTCAAACTTTATATTAAAATTATTTAAGTACATATTATCCAAATGCATCCTTCATCATGATATATATTGGAAATCCAATAACAATAAATGTACAAGGGAAAATAAAAACAACTAATGGAAATAGCATTTTTACTGGGGCTTCCAATGCTAATTTCTCAGCACGTAAAAAGCGCTCAACACGCCGCTGCTCAGCTTGACCTCGTAGAATTGGACCAAGATTCATACCCATATTTTCAGCCTGAATAATTGCAGATACTAAATTTTGTACGGATGGTTGTTCTACACGTTGCGCCATATTTCGTAGAGCTTCATTTTTTGGAATACCTTTGCGAATGTCTGCCAATACTCTAGAAAATTCGTATCGGGTAGGACTTTTAATTGACTTTGTTACAGCCTGATCCAATGCATTTACTAAGGTAAGACCTGCTTCCACACAGAGTACGATAATATCTAAAAAAAATGGAATTTCTTTGAGAATAATATTCTCTCTTTTCTTTTTTTCACTTTTTAACCATAACACTGGATATAACAATCCATATAGTGCAAATGCAATACTATAAAGAACATCTATATTGGATAAGTACAATAAAACCAATGCTAAGATAAAAAATATCCCCCCGAAAGTAATCTGTGAAGCAACAATCTCTTGTGGTTTAAAAACATATTCATAACCAGCATAAACAATTTTCTTGTTTAAACTTTCTTCAGCTTTCTTCGATATTAAAGGCTCAATATAAAAGGCAATAGTTTTGATAAGCACCCAATTTATATAAAATATAAAGGGAGGTTTATCTAAATACTCACGATTCTCATCCGGTACAGCATTGATAAAGCTAAAGAGCTGCCAAGATAAAAAAGAGATGACTGCTCCAAACCCAATGAAGCAGGTATATAAGATTATATTATTCATGCTATACATCAATATTAACAATTTTTCTGATAAAAATCATACCCATTACTTCAAATAAGGCGATTCCTGCTAGTGCAATCCAACCTGCTGGCGTAGACCATAATTTATCCATAGCTTCAGGTTCCATTTGGCATAACACTAAAATCAATCCAATTGGCATCAGACCAACCACCCATGCCTGCATTTTTCCTTGTGCCGTTAATGCCTTGATTTTCCCTTCTGATTGATTAATTTGACGTAGAGTCTCAGCCGCTTTGGTTAAAGTCTCAGCTAATTCTCCCCCCGTCTCTAAAGCAATTCGGATACTAGTTGTCATTAGCACGACCGAATTGATCGGCATACGTTTTTGGAAGTTGAGCAATGCATCATTTAAAGGTAGGCCAACCTTTTGTTCTTTAATAATTAAACCAATCTCATTTTTTAACGGAGGTAAACATTCATGTGTCAATTGAAACAAAGAAGTACTCAAACTGGCTCCTGATCTCAGCCCCCCAGAAATTAACATTAAAGCATCAGGTAATTGCTGTTCCATTTTTTCAACTTGCACTTTTTTAAATCTTTTAATTAAAAGAAAAGGTAAGATAGAAAAAAAGATAGCCACCAATATATAAATCACGCTAAATTTAAAAACTAACAGTATTGAACTTAAAGTTACTATCAGCAATACAAAATAAATAAAGAGAATTCTCTTTAAATTTAAAAATATATAGCTGAGATTTAACTGTTCTTCTAATTTGTTAGTCTTTTTTAAAAAAATCTGGCTTAAGCTTTCAGAAACGATTAGATAATAAGTTAATGCAACAATAACAGCAGCAATTAATATTAAATAAATATACATTTAGAACCCATTACTCTGAAATTTAGTAATATCTATCTTGAATCCAGATTCATTTAGCTCCTGTAAAAATGTTGGTATAAGCCCTGTTGCAGCAAATTGACCTTTAGTTTTTTGTGAATCTAGATCAATTCCTGTTTTATCAAACCTATAGATATCCTGAAGCTGGATTTTGCCGCTTTCAATACCAGTTACTTCAGTGATATAAGTGATTTTTCTAGAGCCACATGAAAATCTTGACTGTTGTATTAAGACATCAACTGCTGATGCAATTTGTTCCCGGATGGCAGTCAGTGGCAAATCCATACCCGCCATCATAATCATGGTTTCAAGACGAGCTATCGCATCTCGCGGAGTATTTGCATGTAGTGTACTAAGCGAACCTTCGTGACCTGTATTCATGGCTTGGAGCATATCTAGAGCTTCGGCTCCTCGACATTCCCCGATTACGATACGGTCAGGTCGCATACGTAATGAGTTTTTAACTAAATCACGTATATTTATCGTTCCTTTACCTTCATTATTACCAGGTCGAGCTTCCAAAGAAATCAAATGATCATGATCCAGCTTTAGCTCTGCTGCATCTTCAATTGTAATTACGCGCTCACCATTCGGAATGAAACCTGCAAGTACATTTAATAAAGTGGTTTTCCCTGAGCCTGTTCCACCAGATATCAAAATGTTCTTTTTTGCTGCAACACACAGCTGAAGAAAATCTGCCATGTCATCATTCAAACTGAAAAAGCTAACTAGATCTTCAATTAATATTCTTTTTTCTGGAAATTTACGAATGGTTATGGTCGGTCCCTTAATTGCTAACGGCGGAATGATGGCATTTACCCGAGAACCATCTTTTAACCGTGCATCTACCATAGGGGAACTTTCATCAATTCTTCGCCCTAATGGCGTTACGATCCGTTCAATTACATCTAAAATTGCTTTATTACTGGTAAATTCCAAATCGCTTTTGATAATTTTTCCGGATTGTTCAATAAAAATTTCATCCCTAGCATTCACCATAATTTCAGTGACTTGAGGATTACTTAACAACTCCTCTAGTGGTCCCAGACCAATCGCTTCATTAATAATTTTTTGCTTTAATCGATCTACATTTAGGACTTGCGGAAGCTCTTCATCAACATCAAATAAAACTTGTTCTAAGCATGTTAAAGTTTCTACCCTTAACTCTTCTGGCGTCATGGTATTAATATCCTTGCGCCTTAGATCCATTTGCTTAACTAGCTTTTCTCTTAATATTTGAATCCATTCAACCTCTAAAACCTTATAGGTTTTAGAGTTATAAGGGATATTGGTAACTTGAGTACTATAGACAACCTCATCATCTTTTGTATCTTTCAAACCATCCAATACTATCGGATCAATCGCTTCAGAATTGATAACTTTTATAGATTGATCAATTGAATCATCCTCTAAAAGTTGAATTGTATATCCGCCAATAACAATAGTATCCACTTGTAAATTGATAGGTCCATAAAAATCAATTTTTCGGCCATTTACAACTGTCCCGTTGGCACCACGGTTTAAATCTTCAACAACATATCCTCCACTTAACTTTTTAAGTGAACAATGTTGTTCAGCTATAAACCATCCCTTTAGTTGTAAATCACATTTCTTTGACTTACCAATTAGAATTTCTGTGGTCTCAAACGTGAGTATTGATTCCTGATTTTTATTTGTTATTTTCAGTTTCATCAACATTCTCATCTTGCAAATTATAGTTTTTAGGAAGCATTAATCCAGAACCCAACTCAGCTTGAACAACACTATCTGAACTTTGACCTATACGCTGCATTTTGGATTCAAAATCTTTTTCATATACATAAGGTGTCACAAAAAAGACCAGTTCATTTTGTTTTAATCGATTTGATCTGGTTTTAAATAAATTACCCAATACCGGAATTTTTCCTAAACCAGGAACTGCACTTCCAGTACTATTTTTCTCAGCTCCGACCAAACCGCTTAATACAAGTGTCTGTCCTTGACCAACCACAAACTCTGTCTCTGTTCTTCTTGTTAAAAATCCAGGTACGCCAGATACTTGTACTGATGAATCAATAGTACTCACTTCAGCTAAAATTTTAGCAACAATCCCCTCATTAGAAATTGTAGGATGAATATCTAGCTTAATACCATAGTCTTTAAATTCGATCGAAGGTGTTCCTGTTGCTCCTGACGATTGGTAAGGAATTTGCCCACCAGATAAGAAAGTTGCATTACCACCATTTTTACAAGATAAAAGCGGTCGAGCAATAATCTTAGCCGTTCCATTCTCTTGTAAGAGATTAATCTTACTATCTATATAACTAGCTAAACCAAAATATGTTTGGAATGGATCAATCTTAGGTAATGGGAGAATATTATTAGCAAGGGGATTATTAGCTGAAGTAAAAGCGGCACTTCGTTTGAAGTCTCCGAGAATCCCAAATTTTGGACCATCAATAGAGGAAGTATTCCAATTAATTCCTATTTCTTTACTAGAGGAAGTTGAAATCTCTACAACACGAACATCCAAATAAATCATTTTTTGTTTTTCTTGGACATTATTTTCTTTAGTCTTAGCTAAATTGACCACATTCTTAAAAAGACTGGCATAGTTATCAATCTTTTCCTTATCATCTGCGCTAATATTCGCTCCCTGCAGAACAACATTATCACCAATAATATTAATACTCAGATTTGGAATAGTACCTAGAACTGAACGTAAATTTTCTAACGTCTTTTTTAAATTACTTGGAAAAACATGAACTTCAGATGAAATATACTGTTTACCATTCCAAATTTTAACCGTGGTATCTCCCGCAGTCACCCCTGTTAATGCTATACCTTTACGCCCCACATTTTTTGCTTTAACAATTTTGTCATTACCAATGACAACATCTGTGATAGCTGGATCATTCAGATAAAGTGTTTCCCCAATATACAACTCATCAGACATTGCGCTGACATGGCATACTGTAGTACTTGCCACAAAAGCTAAACATGTGCTCTGTATTGTTTTTGATAAAGTTGACTTATTCATCTTTATTTCCATAAATAATATTAAAACCTGAAGATTTTTGATTTTCTTGAATATGCGAATTAACCTCAGGTCTTACCATAGGCGTAGAAACTGGAACCGTTGGGGTCTTTACAACCGTATTTCGTTTTTGTGTATTCACTAATTGCATAAAACCAGAAGTATCACTCATCACCTGATCATCAGGATTTCGCAGCACGGCTGAAATTCGCCCCATACTTGCAGCCATGGTAATATTTTTAGCATCTTCAGCACTTACATCTAAAGTGATGTTGGTATAACCAGTAGCATCACCAGCCTCATGATTAACATCAGTTTGCTTACCAGTCGCTAAAATTTTAACGCCCTGCATTAAAGGTACAGTTGCTGTTTTCTCATTACTTTGCAAAGTCACCATGAGATCAATCAAATCACCAGGTTTCAGCATGGTGGAAATAGAACTTTCATCATCTACAGGAATTGTTAAAGCTCTTCTTCCTGGTGGAATAAGTTTTGAAATGTCTTTTTTCATCTCAACCATGGAATACATAATAATATCGCCAGGTTTTAAGTCGACCTTTAAAGGAAGGCCATCAATTGAGTTATAATCAGAAGCCAAGACTGCATTAGATTGCTGATATTCCGATGGAACATTTCTTTGTGAAACAATATTAGTTGATATCACATTTCCAGCACTTAGCTCTTTACTCGCCACAACATAGGCAACCTCTGGCCCTTTCTGAGTAAGAGTTTCAACTTTATGATCAAAAGCTTTTTTAAACCCCCAGATACTGAATAAACCGATTAAAATTGAAATAATAAAGGCAAAAACCTTTTTATTAATAGGAGGTAAATTCATTACGGTATCGCATCCAAATTCAAAACTGTTGCATTAAATCTATTCATAAATAAGTCGTAAGTATTTTTAAATATCCCAAAAAAGCTACCATCTCCAAAAATACCATTCCCAGCAACCAATATAGTCAGAACAAAAGCCATACATATTAAGTATTCGGTTGCGGTATTTCCTTTAATTGAATTACGCATGTGATGTGCTCTTTTTAATATAAACAATAACTAAATGATCAATTGATTTTCTCATATCAAAAACCAGATTTACTTCACTACCATCTCTTAATTCAAAATATGAAAATGAAGAATTTAAGTCGCTCGTTTTTGCTTGCTTTTGTATTTGATGAATTAAGTTCAGATAATCATTTTTATTAAAATTCTTAAACATCATGGTACGGCTAATTGAACCATTATCTTCACTTTGAAAATCGGTAGAGGGCTTATTTAGTTTTATATAACCAGGTAGTTGGATATATTTTGAGTTATTCTTGGATTGACAAATTACCCGACCAGTCATCGCATTATTAGAAATACTTAACAATTGCAAAGTAACTCCACCATTGACTGTAATATAAAACAAAGAACCTTGTTTAGTGAACCTTAAGTTTTTTTTATTTAAAATATTCATATAACACTCCAAACCACAACTTGGAGAAAATAGATCAAACATTTGAATTGATGACCCATTTAATAAGGAATTTTTACCAATTGGAATTAACCGCATATTCTTTTCTTTTAAATCACCGACCAAACATGCATTTACATCTGTAAAAATAAAAAGCATTAAAATCACAACTAGCATCAACTTTATTTTTTTCATCATTTTAGAGTAGCTTTTCGATCATTTGGAACAATATCCATTTTATAAATACCATCTTCTTGAATCTTTTTTTCAAACCCCATAGAAGCAACAGCAACGTTATATACTGTATTAATATTGGCTTGTATGAGCTCATAAGGAAGTAAATATGTGGATTTTTTTACAGTTTTTTTAATTTCATTCGAGTTATTTGCAGCCCAGTTATTTCTTAATGTTCCTGATGAACTTCTAATATTAAATGTATCTGGTACTCCAAAATCAGGGATACCGGTTACAAAATTAACGGGGATAGTAACCTCAACGTTATATTGACCATTAGATTTTAAGTTTCCAAACGGTTTAGCAGCCACTTTTAATGGATCGAAACCTAAGGTTTTACTATAATTTTCAACTTGTTGTCTGGTAGATACATCTATAGAGTCCCAATGTACTAATGACTGACCAGCCATATCTTTATCTGCTGTATCGTCACAATCAGCGTTCCGCGCACTTAAAACATCAGCACCCGTTCTAGCAAAAAACCGTTGTCCCACTTCCCTTGAAAGCGTAGCAGGATCATCCGTATTAATTCCTTTATTAACTCTCCAGGCCACATAATCTGCAGCTTGTTCCGATTTTAATTTTACGGTGGCTAACTTAGAAACCATAGGTATAGCAATTAACAACATGCTAAGTATTCCCGCACCAATGGCAAATTCAGCAATTGATTGACCTTTTTGATTGTTTTTCATTAATATTTTCAATCCAATAGAGCAGTTTCAGAGACAACTAAAGCACGTTTATTAACTCCCATATCATCGGATAATCGTACTTTCCAGTAAGGGCTAAATAATGAACCATATTCATGATTGATTTGATTTCCAGCCACTTCTAGTTCCCAAGGACGTTGAAAATAAACTTCAGCCTGAGTTATAGACTGCATATCGCCATTGCGGAGCATACCGCCTTCTAACTCATCATAATTATCAAGTACCGTAAAATTAGATGACATTCTTAAGTTAGAATTTCTATTCACGGTTTCCAATTTATTACGAGCTTTTCTAACCGAAATAACAAATGGAAAATTCATGTCTTTATTATTTAAATCGTTCAACTCATAAAACTTTGGAATTCCAACACCAGTGATTTTCCCACCATTATTCCGAACATCCCACTGCGGAGTATTATTTTCAGCATAACCTCGAGCACGTGGATTAGTTAAACTCGCCTCTCCATAGCTACCTGATTTTCTTGCATTATCTTTACCCAACTGACTCCCAAGTGCACTTCCCCAACCAATTGGGATTTCATCATGTCCTTTTTTCACTCTCCATCTTTTAAAGAATTTGTAGTAATGATGAATTGATAAAGTATCAACCCCCTTCCACTCATCAAGTTGCACTAATTCAGTACCACCAGCTTTATGTATATGATATTCATCCCACCCTCCAGGGGCTAAAACTAACTCAGGTACAATATCGTTTTTACTACGATTAGTAATAAAAGCATCCGCAGAGCTCAATACCACATCGGCCATACGTTGCCGTTCATTTGCAACATATTGCCTCATAATTTGGGCTGGAAACGTCGAAGCCGACATGACTAAACGGACATCATAATCAGAGCTATTACTTTTTGTTAATTCAGCAAATTCTGTTGGAGTATTTAATACAGTAGCATTACTCGCCAGATTTAAAGCAGCTTGTGCTGACTCTAAAGCTTTAACTTCAACCCCGTAAGCTTTAATATATGGCCCAATATAATCTGCGAAATAATCTAAGCCATTACCAATGTTGGCAAAAACAGCACTGACGGGCGGAAACCAGCGAGTAGCATTACTAATATTGGTGGATGTTTTAGCAGCATATTTAGCCCAAGAAGCTGTACTAACTCCTTGAGCAATAGCTAACTGATTAGCGATTTGAGTTCGATTAATATAAGCATTTATATTTAACAATCTTGCCTGACGTGTTGCTGTTGCATATGCAGCTTGATCGGCTAGCATTTTTGCTTGTTGCCGCTCAGATAATAATTGAGCTGTATTAAAAACAAAAACAACTGTCAACATTAATATTAAAGAGACAATAAGCATCAACATTGTTGATTGCCCTGACTGATGCTTCATATTATCGCCTTATTTAACCAACTTAAGCATGACCATTATAAATTGCTATATATTTATTTTATCGAGAGCCTTGTTGGAACGTATCTAAACGCTTATCAACCGTTCCTTCTGCTGTCGCAGCGTTAGCATTATCCGTTGCACTTTGTCTAGCTGCATCTGTATTCTGCCCCCCTAATGCAGCTGCTGCAACACTAACTTGAGAACGAGCTGTATTACCATAAAAACGAAATACCCCAATTGCAGCAACTGCGATTAAAGCCACGATAATAATATATTCCGTCATACCCTGACCGCGAACTTTATTCATTTTTACATTAAGTGTTAAATCTGTTTTTTTCATTTAAATACTCTATTTCAAAAAATTAAAATGTTTTGAATGTACAGTTTATTTTTGTACATTTTCGTGTATTATCCTGTAAATTCACTTAAGAAACAAATATTATTTTATTTTTATAGATATTTTTGTGATCAAAAGAAAGAAATATCAGCACGGTGTTTCTCTAACGGAGTTTATAATTATAGCTCCTCTTATTTTATTCCTTAGCTTAATTGGTATTCAGTATGGTCTTATTTATATTGCTCGTTTAAATATTACATATGCAGCATATGAAGCTGCTCGTGCTGGTGCAATTTATAATGCTGACCCGGTACGAATTCAAAATGCTTTTTTTAAAGGATTAGTACCTTATTTCGCTACACCAGGAATATATTTACCTGGTAATATGCATATTCAAAGTCCTTTTAATGTACCTACAAACAAACTCAATCCTAATCTTGTTGAAATTGCTGCAAAAGGTACTTTGTTAAAAGAGACTATTAAAAAAACTGAATCCGCCTTTATTAGCATGCATATGGTTAATCCGTCTAAGGCGTCATTTGATGATTGGAATGATCCTATTTTAGCGAAGGCCTACCAGATTAAAACTGGACAAATTGTACGCATTATTCCAAATGATAATTTAGATATACAACCTAACACAGTAAAAGATAAATCAAAGCAAAACATACAAGATGCCAATGTATTAAAACTTCGATTTACTTATGGATATGAACCACGAATTCCCATGATGAAAAATATTTTCAGCGCATTGACTTCATTTTTTACGAGTAACCGTGATGCTGTAAATTTGAGAATTTTAGCTGCTGGCAGAATACCTATTGTGGTCGATATTTCAGCTCAAATGCTAAGTCCTGCTATTGAGGGTGGACTTCCAACAAATACCGTAAATCGGAATGGCTATTTAGTAGGGGAAGGCTTACTTGATCGCCTTCAAGAAAATCAAGCAATGCAATGGCAAGTTGGTCATAAAGACAAAGATCTTTTAGAAGATATTCAAGATTCGGCTGAAAAATCTGCAATTTCAAGTTTTGAAAAAGATGCAACGAACTTTCAAGGTATTACGAATATCGGTTCTGAATTGGCAGGTGGTCTCATTGGTAACAACTCCCCTACAGGTAGTACAAGTTCATCTACCAATAGCATTATTGGTGATACGAACAATTTAATTGGTTGCAGCTCAGGTGCAACGAGAACAAATTTTTATTAATAATGACTTTAAAAGAATTTAGTATATGAAAAACCTAATTTTTACTATCGGCTCAGTCAGTTTAGGCTTAGCGACTAGTTTAAATTCATTACCCACTCATGCTGGTGTAGTTGACTTTAGTCAATGTAGTGCAAACTCTTCATTCGCAATAGTTACTCAAAGTGAAGGGCCAACTTATGCTTGTGGTGGTCTTGACACTGGGGTTGGGAATCCCATCAATGTCCTTAACGGTAATAAATTTGAGGCCATCAATGACTTTAAAGAGCTTCCAGCATTTAAAGGTCTTTCATTTTCTAGATTTTATAATAGTCAAAGTCATGCGGATACAGCACTAGGTTATGGTTGGTATAGCTCTTTTGATATTAAACTTTATGAACAACCAGATATCATACAAATACGTTTAGAGTCTGGACAGCGCATTAACTTCAAGAAAAATAAAATTCCTCTTGGCAATAATCAATTTATCATTCGAGCATTACCATTAAACCCAAATGATGGCTGGATTGAAAAAAAAATAGATGGTTCAGCATGGGTTTGGCATAAAACACAAACTGGACAGGAATACTTTTTTCAACATTTAGGCGGGCAGGATCCTAGTCTTGCACACATTACCAAAATTTCAGCTTTAACAAATAATGATAAAAACAACCCTACTCTAAATTTTTCTTTTGTTTATGATCAACAGCAACGTTTAGTTGCGGTTAAAAATGGTCAGGGACAACAACTTTCTATTCAGCATATAACAACACGGTTTGGTTTACCTCAAATTACTGTGATCACTCCTATTGGTAAGTATTATTATTTCCTCGATCGGAATCACAATCTGGCTCAAGTGATTTACCCTAATGGTCGTCGTTTTAAATATGCTTATGACCCTAAGTTTCAGGGTGGTGATATTCATAACTTGACCTCAAAATGGCAGTTTAATCAGTCTCAAAAAAAGTTTAAGTTAATTTCTCAATGGCAATATGACAATCAAGATCGGGCAATTTTAAGCCAACATGCCAATGGTGTGGAAAAGGTATCAATTCAATATGATGCTAGAACCCATCAAAATATGCCGGCAACTTATGCAGGAAACAAACCAGTCTTTAAAAATATTGTAACCAATAGTCTGGGGCAAAAAACAACTTATTCTTATCAGATTGATGGTACTCAATTTCATTTACTAGAAAGTTTTGGAGCTGGTTGTAGTAGTTGCGGTGAAGTCAATAAGCGATATCGTTTTAATGCTCAAGGACTCGTTAATTATGCTGCTGATCTCGATTCAACAGGTAAAGTTATTCGAGCGATTGACCTAAAATATAATGATCATGGTGCGGTCATCGCAAAAACTGTATCGGGTACTGGTTTAACTTCTCAGACCACAACCTATGAGTATGAATCATATCCAATACAGCAAGGAAATCAACACTCGTTCGTCAATCCTCTACTCAATCAATTTGATCAACAAGATTTCCGTCGTTTAAAAGCTGAGTCACATCCTAGTGTTGTTTCTGGAAAGCAGTATCGAAAAAGTTATACTTATAATCAAAACAATCAATTAATTGCAATTAAAGAAACCGGATTCTCGCCTTTAGGGGAAACTTTAGTTCGGGAAACTCGTTATGGTTATGATGCTCAAGGACGGCTCAGTTGGGAAGATGGTCCTCTGCCTAATGGAAAAACTAATTCGCCTAAAGATAGTGATGTTCGTATTTTTCAATATAACAATACTGGTCAGTTACAAAGTCTTGAATTACCGGGTCAGCAGAAAATTCAAGTCTTATCATTTGACCCTCTCAATCGTCCTAAAAATGTCAAGATTACTGACGGAAGTCGATCTGTTCAAATTGATCTAAGTTATTACAATTCAGGTTTAGAGGTGTCAAAATATGTTTATCATTCTGATAATCAAATTCATAGTATAGAAAACCATTTTGATGAATATGGGCAACTTATTTCAACAAAAAATGGTTTACAACAAACTAATTTCGATTATGACGTTATTGGTCGCCTGATTAAAACTCAAAATCCGAATGGTTTAACTCATACAAGACAATACAATTCTGAAAATATTGTAACAAATGAAATAACAACCGACCAATACGGAAAGTTAATTCAGAGTCTCGACCATAAATTTAATGTTAGTAATGACACTCTTTCTGTAGAGGCCACTGATACATTAGGTTTGCTCTCCAAAACTTTTCAATCTGGGATGTTTATAGAGCAACAAGATGCTTTAAAGCGCAGTTTCATTCAGCAAGTTGATGGTCTTGGTCGTATTGTCTCATCACAACTTCAAAGTCCAAATAACCAGCTTATTAGCTCAACAAACTCTTCTTTTAAACACGGACATGCATCACAGTACTCTGCTGGTTTGCAACAGAATAAATGGATGGATGACTTTGGAAGAACAATAGCAACTCAATCTCCTGGAACAGGAGTAAAATTATATCGCTTTAACGAGGTAGACTTAGCAGTAGAAATAATTGATGAGAAAGGTCTTATTCAAAAAAATAAGTATGATTATGCACATCGCCTAATTGAATCTTCAATTAAAAATCCTCAAACCCAAGCTGAAACTATAATTCAAAAAACTGAATTTGATGGTTCAAAACCAATTCGTAAGACTAGTCAGGATGAAGTACAACTTTGGCAATATGCACAAGATGGTAAGTTACTCCACCATACAACAGCTCAGCTCGATACATCTCTAGGTAACAAACATATTCAACCGATTAACTTTATTACTCAACCACAACTACTTAATAAAATTGATCATCTTTTATTTGAAAAAAGGGAAAATAAAGACTTACCAATAAGTTCATGGGCTGAAGATTATGAATATGATAAAAATGGTTTACTGAGTAAAGAAATACGTCGTGATTTAACTATTCACTATGACCGAGATACTTTAGGTAAAATTACGTCTTTACAGTTAACCAAAAATGGAAAGACAGCTTCTGTTGATCAAATTCAATGGAATATCACTGGACAATTGACCCACTACCGTTTGTCAACAAATCAACAGTTGTGGCGTACTTATGATAGCCGTGGTCGTTTGATTCAACAACGTTGGTATAGTCCTAAACCACAATCTTGGTGGGGACGTTTGATTGTAAAAATAAAATACCAATGGTTAGGCCACAGTTTACCTGAGTCAGAAATTCAAACTGCAAATTATGTGTATGATCAAGCTAATCGTTTAATTTATAGCAATGAATCCGGACATCAATTTTATCAATATGACGATAAAGATCAATTAATTGCTGTATGGAATAAGAACACCCAGACTAAGCGCGTAAGTTCATGGTATCCAGTCCAAGTTTATGCGTATGATGCTCAAGGCAATCGTCATCTACAATGGCAAAAAGCTGAAAAACAAAACCCTGAAACCATTCACCTTTACCGTTATGGTAAAAACGGAGATGCATCAGTACAGTTATTAGGCGTTTCTCAGCATATTGTTCAGCAAGGTGAAATGAAGCCTGGTCAATTAACTCGTATAGCTGCTTACTCTCCTACTGGTCAAGCCCATATTTGGTGGCAAGCTGAGCCTCAAGAAGTAAATACTATTTTGGATTATGTTCCTTCTGCAAATAGCGGTGCCCCACTATGGGATACATCATCTACTTCTTGGCGTGGAACAAATGATCAGAATCATAATGTATCAATAGATCAGCAGTTCAATCAACAAGGTTTCATTTCTAAACGAGCTGTAGCGTTTAATACTCAAAATCAACAACGTGAGTTTTCTCAACGTAATGGTTATGTGAATGGTATTCGTATGTGGGAACAGCAGCGTTTACGTATGCCAAATGAAACAATCTCAGATATTCATGCCCCAGAAATTCAAGATGTTGTCGTTGATCGTGATTATGTAATACTCGCAGGTTTACCCGTGATGCAGTTTAGTCAAATTTCAACTCAAAAAAAGAATGAGCAATTAGATACAGCTTCTGCTTCTTTTAATGCAGTTCAATTCAATCATATTGGTGCACCAGTAAAAGTATACGATGAAAATAATACTACCCGTTGGCAAACAGACTATTCGCCATTTGGTGAACGTCTAAATACGGTTAGCACGCATAATAACGAAGCAAAGTTAATCCGTGTTGCAGATCATTTACCTATTTCCCAGTCTATAGATGATTTGCGTTATACGATATCAATTCGCTTACCAGGACAAAATGAAGACCCGATTACTGGATTGTATGACAATGGTCATCGTCAGTATGACCCAACTGTAGGACGATATTTAACACCAGACCCGATGGGTACAGTTGATGGTTTAAATCCTTATTTGTATGTAGGAAATAATCCGTTAAATAAAGTTGATCCTTATGGGCTATATCAAACTGATATGCACTATTACATGACTTACTTCTTAGCAATTACTGCTGGGATTGATTCGGATAATGCTAGAAGGATTGCTTTGGCTACTCAGTTTGTAGATACCAATGATAATACAAGCCCTTTTGATGATGAGGCAGGAGCAGGAAAAAGCCTTTACAACAATTTTACGACACAAAGATTAGAATACTATCATTTTACAAATAATAGATTTGCAAAAATTCAACCCTTCCAAGGAATGGAACTTGGTAGTTGGGATTTAGAGAAACCTAAAGGTATGTCAGATGCCGATTATCTAAAATGGCGTCTGACATCAAATTTAAATAATATCCCACAACTTATAGCATTAACTACAAACTACAATAAAGCAGCGAAATGTGGAAATCTAAACTTAAGCATGCAGTTCTTTGGAGAATATTTACATGCATTTGAGGATACATTTGCACATCGTGATCAGAATAATGATCCATTTGGTGTAAATGCTGGTGTTGGTCATGGAGCATATGGTTCAAATCCTGACTTTACTTTCAATCATTATGCACAATTTAATATTCCTGGGAATATAGTTGGCTATGGAGATTGGACAGTTAATGAAACTCGATCGCTGCTTGAACAAGAACAAGTCTATGACAAATTGGTTAAATACCGAAATACGGTTTTAAACACACCTGATAGTGAGGTTAAAGTAGTACCTTGGAATGAGCTAAAAAGCTATTTAGCCATTTATAATGCAATACCAGAAAAGTTAGATTATGAAGCTGAAGTTGGATCTTTAGACAAGCTGAGTGAAAAAATAACTTATTTACAGGCCCTACTTAATGGCTCACCTATCAGTCAAAAAATTTATGCTTATAATTCTGTAAAAAAGGAAAATGAACTTATTCAGACTCAATCTATTAAAACCAATTGGGGATATAAGCCGAAGAAAAGTGAAAAATTTGAATTAATTAAATTTATAGATAAAGATGATAAACAACTTTTCGATAAAAATAAAAATGCTGTCAGTGGTTATATAGCAAATAAGGATGGTTATTCTGTTCCTCAAGCTATTACCAACCGAATTGAGGTATTTAAAACCTTAAGCAAGGCAGATAAAGAAAAATATACCAACTTGGTATGGGATACATCTGTACAGAAATATAACACTAGAGATGTAGAAGGTGAAGCAATACAACTAGCTGTTCAAAATTACCGTTTATCTACAAAATCGATATCTAGCTTACAATCTAGCCCATTCACTATTACAGGTACACCGCCTGCCTCACCATAAGGCATATCTTAATGAAAAAATTAATCCCTATTTCCGGTCTTTTAATGTTATCAAGTTGTTCTTTTGCGGCACAGGAAAGACCCTCTCTAGAATATAACTTTCCAGTATGTGGACAAAGTATATTAAATGAAAAAAATATAACTAAAGTCTGTGCAACTCGTGATTTTATCGCCTTAGAACCAAGAAAGCGAAAGAGAAATTGGTTGGCATTTATGGCTGCCGAAGGGAGTGGTAAATACTATGGACCAATAGACCGAGTGGGGGGAATTTTAGAGTTCAAAAACCAAGAGCTTGACATGCAAGGGCATGTTTGGGATTTCTCTAAACAGAGGGGTTCAGGATTAACCTTAAGAGGACATGATAGTATTATTAGAAATGGGATTATTTTAAATACCTCTGCAACTTTAGGGGGAGGTTATATTCCACCAAATTTTTCAACAGGTGAGCAAAAAAACAATGATGTAACAAAATATGGATTTTTATATGCAAAAGAATATAGTTCTGTGGCATATCAAGGATCTATTGAAAATTTTTATTTTAAAGATATGAAAATTATATCGTATAATTTTAACCTTCGGTCATATGGAGGGGGAGTATTTAGTTCACAATTTATTGTAAAAAATAGAATGAATGTTTATGGTTCAAAAGCCACAATTCTAAATAATAAAATTATATCAGATGCTGGACTAGGAACGGATACTTCACTATTTCCTTTAATAAAGCTTAACAAATCTAATTTTATAGCTCACTCACAACAAGTATTTCCCGATGCAAATGATGATAGCACTAGTATTCCGAGTGCTCTTTACGTCAAATTCTCCCCTGGCACAGTTATTGATGGAAATACTTTTACTCTTACCCAAAAAAATGATCAAGCCTACGCCATTGTACTAGACCACTCCCCTCGTGTCCGAATCACAAATAACACTTTCAATGGTTTTAAAGTTCCAATTCTGATGGATCAATGGAGTTCTATTGTCGATGAAAAAGGCAAGGAAATTAAGCCAGAACAATTTACGGGTTATGGAAATATTATCAATCCTAACAAATTCACAGGTTATGTGACTATGAATCGTAAAGGTGAGATTGTTAAAGAATAATTCGCTTAGTTCAACATCACAAGAAACTGCAAAATGGAAAAATATTTAATCGCCATTAGTTGTTTAAGCATTTCTGCTTATTCTATAGCAAAAGAAAGACCAGAATTGGAATATCAATTTCCCAATTGCGGTATTAGTCTACTGAACGAGAAAACAATCAACAAAGTTTGTGCAACAAGAGATTTTATAGCTACGGAACCTAGGAAAAGAAAACGTGACTGGTTGGCCTTTCTAGCTGCTGAAGGGAGTAGCGGCTATAAAGGTCCAAGAGACCCTATAGGAGGTATTCTACACTTTGAGAATAAAGAACTGGACATGCAAAATCATGTCTGGGATTTTTCTAAACAAGAGAATCCAAATTTGGTTTTAGAGGGTCATGACAGTGTTATTAAAAAAGGGGTCATTTTGAATGCCTATTTATCTTTAGGGTCAAATGAATATTTGTCACCAAATTTTTCAGATGAAATAAAAACAGCCAATCAGTCCAATTTATATGCAAAATAATAGGTTCAAATAATAGAATTGAAAATTTCACTATTAGCAACTTAAGAACGCAAAGTCGAGGAGTAACATTAAACTCTTGGGGAGGAGGCGTAAATAGTTCAGTTCTTATATTAAAAAATAACATCAATATTCAAGGCTCAAAGACGAATATAAAAAACAATGTATTTATTTCAGAAGCTAAGATTGCTCAGGCTAGATCCATATTTTCTCTAAATAAAATTAACAAAACTATTTCACTTGATAGCTCTCAACAAATCTTCCCAGATAGAAGTTATGACCGTACAGCTATCCCCAACGTTCTTTACGTCAAATTCTCCCCTGGCACAGTTATTGATGGAAATACTTTTACTCTTACCCAAAAAAATGATCAAGCCTATGCCATTGTACTAGACCACTCCCCTCATGTTCGAATCACAAATAACACTTTCAATGGTTTTAAAGTTCCAATTCTGATGGATCAATGGAGTTCTATTGTCGATGAAAAAGGCAAGGAAATTAAGCCAGAACAATTTACTGGTTATGGAAATATTATCAATCCTAACGAATTCGCAGGTCATGTGACCATGAATCGTAAAGGTGAGATTGTAGGAAAATAATACTATTGAGTATAAATATTATTGCATTCAGCAATGATATCATCACCATTGCTAACTCTTTACTTACTCAGTTCGATGAGCATAGATTATAAAAAAGCCTCTTAATGAGGCTTTTTCTTGGGTTTAAAATAATAAAATTTCTAATAAAACCACTAAAATCTATTTAAATATAATCAACCTTCTGTGCTTTTAAAATATCGAGCTGCAACATCTTTTTCTTTTTATATTTATAGGCAATAAACAAACCAATAAACCATACTGGTGAAAACTCTAAAGCAATCAGCGTATCATGATCTAAAGCTAAAATAACGATAGTAAAAACTAAAAATAACATGGTCACCCATGACATAAATAAACCACCGGGCATTTTATATTTTGACTGAATATGCAACTCAGGACTTTTCTTACGATAATAAATATATGAAAGCACAATTAGCATAAATGTAAAAATACATAAAATTGAAGTGAGTGCTGAAATAATTGTAAATGCCGTCATAACGTTTGGAACAATAAATAAAATTGATGTTCCAAGCGTCACACAAGCCATTGAAAATACGAGTCCTCTAATTGGAACTTTTCTTTTAGACAGCTTACTAAAGCTTTTAGGTGCGTCATTATCTAAAGCTAAACCGTATAACATACGACTGGTCGCAAAGATTCCACTGTTTGCCGAAGATAAAGCAGAAGTCGCAACAACAAAGTTGATTAAACCTGCCGCAATTGGTAACCCAACCAATGTAAACATTTCTACAAACGGGCTTTTATCTGGCGATACTTTAGCCCAAGAAGTGACTGCAATAATACAAACCAATGCGCCTACATAGAATAATAAAATACGTAAAGGAATAGAGTTAATTGCTTTTGGAAGTGAGGTATGCGGGTCTTTGGTTTCAGCAGCAGTTGTACCGACAAGCTCAATACCCACAAATGCAAATATGGCGATTTGGAAACCAGCCAAGAAACCTGTCACGCCATACGGAAACATAGATTGTGTTTCAAACAAATGGCTCACTGAAGCTTTAACACCATTTGGAGAAGTAAATCCCGTACTAATTAAATAAATACCAGCCAGAATAAACAAAATAATTGCTGAAATTTTGATGAGTGAGAACCAAAATTCCAGTTCACCAAATAGCCGAACGGCTACAAAATTGAGTATGGTCAAGACAGCCAATGAAGTAAATGCAGGAATCCAGACAGGTAAATCGGGATACCAAAACTGCATGTACCCTCCGATCACAATCACGTCTGCAATAGCAGTAATAATCCAGTTACACCAATAGGACCAGCCCAGAAAAAAACCTGCCCACGGACCTAAATAAGCCGTTGCAAAATCGGCGAATGTTTTAAAATTAGTATTCGCCAGCAGCAACTCACCCATTGCTCGCATTACGAAGAAAAAGAAAAAACCAATAATTAAATAGGTTAATACAATTGAAGTACCTGAAATACTTAATGTTTTACCGGAACCCATAAATAATCCAGTACCAATTGCACCGCCAATCGCAATCATCTGAATATGACGATTGGTTAATGAGCGTTGCAATTTCTCTTCTTCTTGTTCAGTCATATGTTGACTACCAAGAAGATCTCCTTCCAGGAATTGCTTTCCGTTATTCTTACTCATGTAATATTTACTCCAATTTATAGCAACCGTCGTAAATGCTTTAATAATATATAAATTATATGATTATTAATTTAGTCCATTAAATCATGTTAAAAATATTATTAAATCACTTAAAACCTTATAAATTCCTTTTTAAAAGCTATTACCTATAACAATAAAAATTAATCATCAATCCTTTCCTTCATTATTATATTAGCCTACCCTCTATCAATATAATTTCAGCAGACAATTAAAATATATGAATGAATTAAATATTTTAATTGTCTATCTCTTATAGAATAGAAGCAGGCTAATTAATTCCAGCTCAGCGAGCAAGATTGTGTTTATCCATGTACCAATCTTGCGTTAGCGATAATATAGTATTCCTTCTTAAATTTGGTGAAATGTATAGTATTTCTGCTTAATTAACAGCCATTCGAAAATGTTCAGTCGCTTTGAGTTTATTGACCGCTTCTGGACTCGAAACATGTTTAGCTTGAACACTTAGCACCCGAACTAAAGAGCCATTTTCAACATTCAATTGTTTTACTTGTTCGTGTGTTAACTGCAATATGTTTTGGTGCGGTTTGCTATACACAAGAATCGAGCGATAATTTTCATAATCATCATTGGCCACAATGTAAGCTTCATCCCCTACCGCAATATTTTCAGGTTGTTCAATTTGGACCGCTACAGACTGACTTTCTTTAATCGCCCGTAAATTTTCGATATCTGCTTGCAACGTCGCACCACCATCAAAAATATCGACATAACCTTTATAGCGCAGTCCCTCTTCAACTAAGAGGTTGTAAGCTGGTCGGGTATTCGGATGCACAATGCCAATCGCAGCTTTAGCGTCATCAGGTAACATGTCAACATAGAGTGGATGTCTTGGCATCAGCTCGGCAATAAAGGCCTTTTGCCCGACTCCACTCAAATAATCGGCCTTGGTAAATTCAATATTAAAAAACTTATGGCCTACCGCATTCCAAAATGGTGATTGTCCATTTGCATCAGAATAACCACGCATTTCGGCAACAATGGTTTCTTCAAAGTATTGACGAAATGCAGACAGAAATAAGAAACGAACTTTAGATAAGAACTTGCCATTTTTATTTAAGCGGTAGTCTGGATCTAAAAATAAAGTGCAAAGCTCACTACAGTTAGTATGGTCATTACTCAAATACAAAGTCGGTAAAGCGTTATAAACACTTAAGGGTTCAGACGCATGAACCTGAGTGCCCACATGGAAGTTGTACCAAGGCTCTTTTAAACCAAGTGCGACTTCAATACCGCAAACACCCACGACTTTATTCAGTTCAGTATCTTCTAAAACAAATAAATAGACCTGATCTGCCTTTGGTAATTCGCCTGCGACTGTTTTACAAGCCCGCTCAATACGAGCAGCAAGTTTTTCCATATTTGGCTGCAAAGATGTCAAACCAAAACCCGCTTTTTGAGCCAAAAGGTAAAGATCATTAACATCCTTAGGTTCAATGTAGCGAATAATCATCATGCTGCTTGTTCATCCTTTTGAATTGCCACAAAGCGAGCAAGCGCACGTTCAAAGCGTTTTAAGCCTTCATCAATATCAGCAAATGGAATAATCAAAGACGGTGTAAAACGTATAACGTTTGGACCAGCTATAAGACTCAGTAAACCTTCTTCACCAGCAAGATTATTAATATCTTTTGCTTTACCAGCAAGTTTGTCTTTTAAAGCACAGCCAATCAATAAACCTTCACCGCGAATCGTTTCAAAGATTTCATATTTTTCATTTAATTGATTTAAAGCTTTTTTATAATAATCATGACGCTCTTTAACGCCATTAAGCACTTCAAGTGTATTAATAAATTCGAATACTGCACCTGCAACTGCACTTGCTAATGGGTTACCGCCATAAGTCGTACCGTGTGTACCGACTGAAAAATGCGGAGCAAATTTATCAGTTGTTAGCATTGCACCAACTGGAAAACCACCGCCTAGTGCTTTTGCAGTCGTTAACACATCTGGAATAACACCAGAGTTCATGTAGGCATACAGTGCACCTGTACGACCAACACCAGTTTGCACTTCATCAAAAATAAGTAAGGCACCAAACTCATCACACAGTGCACGTAAACCTTTTAAAAATTCGATATCAGCAGGAATAACGCCGCCTTCACCTTGGATCGGTTCAACAATGACTGCACATGTTTGCTCATTAATTACCGCTTTTGCAGCTTCTAAATCATTAAAAGCAACGTGGTTAATACCATTTGGAAGTGGCGCAAAGTCTTGTGAATATTTAGGTTGACCACCTGCTGAAACGGTAAATAAAGTACGACCATGGAAAGCATTATTAAATGCCACAATGCCGCTTTTTCCAGCAACGCCACTGTCTAGACCAACTTTACGAGCTAGTTTGAGTGCTGCTTCATTGGCTTCTGCACCTGAGTTACAGAAGAAAACCTTGTCTGCAAATGTATTTTCAGTGAGTTGTTTTGCAAGGCGTAGAACGGGTTCATTTGTATAACCATTGCCTACATGCCAAAGTTTTGTCGCTTGTTCTGTTAAAGCATTCACTGCCACTGGATGCGCATGACCTAATGCGTTTACTGCAATCCCGCCTGCAAAATCAATATATTCTTTATTTTCTTGATCCCAAATACGTGAACCTTCGCCACGTACCGGAATGAAATTTGCTGGTGCAAAAACTGGAACCATCCACTCGTTAAAGTCACTACGTGAAACTGCAAAATTATTCATTTTATCTAGTCCATTAAATTAAAATTATGAGGGTTAGCTGATGACCCTATTATTCAAAATCAAATTGATTCACAAAATTTGTAATTCAGTCAAAAATGAATTATTTTTTACCAATCTGATAATTGACAATTACAACATGGATAACATTGATCAAATTATTTTAGGTTTACTTAAAGATAACGCACGGATGTCTGTTACCGAGTTAGCCGAAAAAGTTCACGTTTCAAGAGCAACGGTTAAAAAGAAAATCGAGTATTTGGAGTCCTCGGGCATCATTACCGGATATACGGTACGGTTTAAACCCAATGCTGAACGGAATGTCATCCGTGCATGGATGAGCATTATGGTCGAAGGAACCAAAGCACAATCTGTAATTAAAGAATTACGCCTAGAAAGTGCCGTGGAATGTTTGCATAAAACTAACGGCAAATGGGACATTTTGGTTGAGCTACGCTCTGACACCTTAGAGAACTTCGACAAAGTTTTAGAAAGAATTAGAAATATTTCAGGTATTTATAACAGTGAAACCAGCATCTTGCTTGCGAGTCATAAAACCTGATAAAGCACTTTAATTTCAAATCATAAGAACGAAAAATTGATGAGCTAAACATAAGATTTGGCTTGTCAAGCTGCTCTCGATTAGAAAAATTCCTCTATTGTCTTTCATCAAATCTACTGAACGAGTACGACAATCAATCTGTTCTAAAAATCTTCAATAAATTTTTAATTTTTTTAAACAATCAAATCAAAAACTTAAAATCTAATTTTATTTAAATTCCAACTTTTTTCACTCATTCCCCTCATCAAAGCATTTGACAGAAAATTTAAAACATAATACATATAGTATTATATGTTATATGTTAAAAACCTAAGGACAAGGTATAAAAAATGGCTAAAACTCAACTAAAACACTTTATTAACGGCGAATATGTTGCTAGCAAAGGAAATGATTACTTCGACTTAGTGAGCCCAGTGACTGGTGAAGTTTATGCACATTCACCAAATGCAACCGAGGCAGAAGTTGATGCTGCTTACGCTGCTGCAAAAGAAGCATTTAAAATTTGGGGACGCAGTACACCTTCGACTCGTCAAAAAGCATTATTGAATTTGGCAGATGCTATTGAAGCAAATGCGGAGCGTTTAATTGAGGCGCAGAGTCGTAATACGGGTCAGTTAAAACACTTAATTGCATCTGAAGAAGTAGGTGCATCAGCAGATCAGGTTCGTTTCTTTGCAGGTGCTGCCCGCCTGCTTAATGGCACAGCTTCAGGTGAATATTTAGAAGGTTTAACCTCTTCTATCCGCCGCGAACCAGTCGGTGTGGTTGGTCAAGTTACACCTTGGAACTATCCACTTATGATGGCTGTTTGGAAAATTGCTCCTGCTTTGGCTGCGGGTAACACGGTGGTACTTAAACCAAGTGACACAACACCAGAAAGTACCCTTTTACTTGCAGAAATTGCTGCACCATTTTTCCCTAAGGGCGCATTTAACGTGGTGTTAGGCCAAGCTCAGGTGGGTTCAAAAGTTGTATCACATAAAACTCCAGCACTCGTTTCTATTACAGGTTCTGTTCGTGCTGGATTACAGGTTGCAGCTTCTGCCGCAGCAAATTTAGCAAAAGCTCATCTTGAGCTTGGTGGTAAAGCACCTGTCGTAGTTTTTGAAGATGCCGACATCGATAAAGCAGTTGAAATGATTGCTTTAACGGGTTACTTCAATGCAGGACAAGACTGTACTGCTGCAACGCGTGTGATTGTTGCTGAAGCAGTTCACGATGAATTTTTAGGTAAATTAATTGAAGCCGCAAAAAATACACGCTTTGGTGAACCAGATGATCAAGACGCACTTTATGGTCCACTCAACAATGCTAATCAATTAAAGAATGTTAAAACCTTTATTGACAACTTACCTGCTCACGCCAAAGTTGAAATAGGCGGAAAACAAGCAGACCGTCCAGGCTTCTATTTTGAACCGACCGTCATTAGTGGTTTAAAACAACACGATGAAGCCATTCAAAATGAAATTTTTGGACCAGTCATCACTGTTCAAAAATTTACAGATGAAAATGATGCCATTGAAAAAGCCAACGATATTGAATATGGCCTAGCTTCAAGTGTTTGGACTAAAGATCATGCCCGCGCGACTCGTCTGTCACGTGAACTCGATTTCGGTACAGTTTGGATCAACACCCATATTCCTTTAACCGCAGAAATGCCACACGGCGGTTTCAAAAAATCAGGTTATGGTAAAGATTTATCTGGCTACGGTTTTGAAGAATATACCCGCGTTAAACATGTAATGAGTTCAAACGAATAATAAAAATGGACTTTGAAAGGAGATCAAAATGAATAAACAAGAAATGAAAGACTTGGTGAGCAAAGCCCATCACGAGTTATTTAATTTACATGACACTACTGCTCTAGACCGTTATTTTTCTGAAGACTTTATAGAGCACTCTCCGCTGGTTGCAAATGGTATTTCAGGATTGCGTCAACTGGTAGAAGACTGCCCCGACATGCAACATGAAGCTGTGCGTGTATTGGCAGATGGCGACTTGGTTGCGATTCATGGGCGCTTTCAAGGATTAGATGAAAACACGTTAGTTGGTTTTGATATTTACCGAGTGAAAGATAGCAAAATTGTGGAACATTGGGATGGACTGGTCACTGAGGCAGCGCCGAATGTGAGTGGTAGAACGCAATTAGATGGACCAACCGAAATCGTGACTCACCATGACCCAGAGAAAAATCGTGAGATTGTGACCTCCTTCTTTAAAAAGTCCTTAATCGATGGAAATTACGAAGCATTTAAAGAATACACCCACAATGATCAGTTTATTCAACATAGCCCAGATATTGGGGATGGCGTTAAGGCAGTAATTGATTTTTTGAACAATATCCGTAATGAAGGACAAGGTTTGGTATACTCCAAAACTCATCGCTCCATTGCTGATGGTCAATTTGTATTGACACATTCCGAAGGAAATATTGCTGGAAATCGACATGCTTATTTTGAATTGTGGCGTGTAGATAATGGCAAAATTGTTGAACTTTGGGATGCAATACCAGCCGTGCCTGAAGATGAACAGGCAGTCCATCAATATGGCGTGTTTTAATCATTTATCCGTTTCATTAAGCTAAGTCACTGACTTAGCTTTTAGAGAATTCGCCATGTCAGCATATACGATAATTTTTGCACCTATCGCTCAGGCAACTCGCTCGGAACAAGTTGTAGAACGCTTAGAAAATGCAATTATCTCTGGATTGCTCAAAAGCAATGAACAACTTCCTAACGAGGCGGATTTAGCTCGCTTAATGGGAGTGTCACCGATTACCGTTCGTGAAGCGTTAAATACTTTACGGGTAAAAGGTCTGATTGATACACGACGCGGGCGAAACGGCGGAAGTTTTGTTTGTGAGTTACCTTCCGATTTACTCTTAAACAAACATCCTTTGCGTCAAGCTTCAAATGAATATCTGGCTGATCTAGGCGAGTTTCATAGTGCAATTTTAAGCCATGGTGCATATTTAGCAGCACAAAGAACTACTGAATATGAACTGAACAAAATCAAAGAGCTTATTGAACAATTTGAACAGGCCGTTGAAGCAGACACACGTGCCCAACTTGATTTACGTTGTTTGCTGACACTTACCTCTTTTGCTCAATCAGCTCGACTGGCAAATCAAGAGTTAACCATACAAGCCGAATGGGCACCGCTCATTGCTGTGCTTTACCAAGATGATCAATTTCATCAATTGGTCGTTGCGCAATACCACCAACTTTTATCATCTTTTGTTCAAGCCAATGAAGATGATGCTGTTATTCAAGCACGAAAAATAATTTCGATGCTAACGGATCAAATGCTTCGATATAAGTTATCTATCGAATAAAAATAATAAAACAGAGCACTTATCAAATATCGAGTGAGAAATATGGAATTTTAGGAGTTATAGGAATGACCCAACATTTAGATATAGAAGAGCTTCAAAATTTGTTAAAGACGGTGGTTGAAGAAACGACAGCCATTACAGAAAAGCTGGCAACTAAAGCGAGCAAAATTCTGTCAAAACATGAACCTGAAAAAACAAAAGACGTTAAGCTTTCAGGTTCAGAACGTTCAGCTTTGCAAAAAGAAATAAAAAAGGCATTACAGGAAAGCCATTACAGTCAAGGTATCGGCTTTGCAAGTTATAGTCCTGCAACACAAGAAGAACAAGATTATTGGACACTCGAATGGTGGTATAAAAAAGAAGATCAGTTACAACAAGCGAAACTTGAAAACTATCAAAATGCTCAGCGCTTTTTAGATTTTCGCTCTTTTGAATGGTTCCATAAACCTGCTCAAAATAAAAGTCCGTGCATCCATGGACCATATGTCGACTATATCTGCAATGGTGCATATACCATTACCCTTGCCCATCCGGTCATGATTCGTGATCAATTTATCGGTGTAATTGCCACCGACATTTTAGTTTCAGCACTTGAAAAACTACTCATGCCGAAGCTGAAAAACATCAAACAAAAAGCAATCGTCATCAACGATTCTTCTCGAGTCATTACTTCAAATGACGTCACTATCAGAACAGGCACATTATTTAGAGGACAAAGTCCTCAGCAGGTTCTGTCACGACCGTGTCAATCTTTTCAACTGGTCGTGATCTAGAGCGAAGTCGAAAAATATAAATATTTGACTTTGCTTTAGGGCATCACCAAGGCGAAATAGCTCCTAGCTTTTGTACAAACTTTCTTCAAACAGACTTGTTTATTCAGGTCTAGGGGAAGTTTTGGCTCAAAAATAGCATCGCTTTTCCGGATGAAAAGCAAAACAACGAAATTTGAGGTTGAAATGACATGGAAAATAAAACGTCTTCCTTAAAAAAACTGTCTCTTTGGCAAGTCACGATTATTGGTATTGCCTACATGACTCCCATGACGGTGTTTGATACTTTCGGTATTGTCTCTGGCATTACCAATGGACATGTACCACTCGCATATTTACTCGCACTTGGTGCCATGTTACTTACCGCTTGGAGCTATGCGAGATTTAGTAAAAATTCAGAAAAATCAGGCTCGGCATATAGCTATACCGCTGAAAGTTTAGGGCCTAAAAGCGGTTTCTTTGTCGGCTGGTGTTCTCTACTCGACTATTTGTTATTACCCCTCATTAATGTTTTGTTAGCTGCAATTTATCTCACAGCCCTTATTCCAAGTTTGCCTTATTGGTTTTGGGTGTTTGTGTCGGCGGGCCTAGTCACTTTAGTGAATTGTTTCCGCATTCGGTTACTGGCTAACTTAAGCCTCGTGTTTGTATTTGCACCCATCATACTTATGGTCATTTTTGTTTATTTAGTGATTCAGGGTATTGGCTCTACTCAAAGTTATGAGCATGTGCTTACTTTGGCCCCACTCTGGCATGAGCAGCAATCTATACTACCGCTCGTTGCGGGTGCCTCAGTTTTGTGCTTTTCATTTTTGGGCTTTGATGCGGTTACCACGCTTTCAAATGAAACCAAACAACCCACTAAAAATATTCCCCGAGCAGTCATGTTAACAACACTGGTTGGTGGGTTCATTTTCTTTACAGCCGCTTGGTTTATTCAGCTTTATTTTCCAAATAATCTACGCTTTCAGCACCCTACTGAAGCACTTCCTGAAATTGTACTTTACGTGGGTGGTGCTTTTTTCCAATCCGTATTCTTATGCGGGCAAATTATGAACACTGTCGCCTCTGGTCTTGCCTCACATGCCAGTGCTTCGCGTTTACTGTATATAATGGGCACCGATAATATTTTCCCTAAAAAGTATTTTGGGACAATTCACATCTCCTTAGGTACACCATTTTTTTCGGTTTTATTTGTTGGTCTTATTTCAATGTCTGCGGTTTTTCTAGATTTAGCACAAGTCGTAAGCTTGATCAGCTTTGGTGCGCTAGTCGCTTTTACAGCCGTAAATTTCTCAGTTTTTATGAAATTTTATATTAAAGATAAACAGCGCTCTGGGTTTAAAAATAAATTTCTAAACCTCTTTTTACCGCTTTTATCCGTCATCAGCATTATTTGCCTGTGGCTTAACCTTGATTCATCTTCACTCACTTTCGGATGTTTCTGGTTATCGTTAGGCATTCTTTTATTTATCTATAAAACGATTAAAAAACAAAGTATTGCTATTAGTAATGCTTATTAATTTTTAAGGAACTTCGTCATGAATATTATTTCTAAACCTCAACTTTTAAAAGACGTGCAATATAAACCCAGTAAATCTCTACAAGTGGGCAAAGAGTGGAGCTGGTTAAATCCAAAACATGCAAAATTTGACACAACAAATGTAGAAAGTGCAGCGGTAGATAATCCAGCGAACTACTATGAAAGCTCGCTTTCTGATTGGCATACATTTGACAGTTTACAAGCTGATATTGAATGCGATGTGGTGGTTATTGGCGGTGGTTTATTAGGTTCATCAAGTGCATTACATTTAGCTGAACAAGGCGTAGATACCGTTTTATTAGAAAAAAATAGAATTGGTAGTGCAGCTTCTGGTAGAAATGGCGGACAACTCACCCCCGGTTTAGCTCGCTGGGAAGCTCAAGAAATGGCCGATCGATTAGGTTATGAAGATGCAAAAAAACTGTGGCATTTTACCTCTACAGAAGCCATGCAACTGATTGATGACATCTCAGAAAAATACCAGCTCAACTTTGACCGAAAATACGGTCATATTACTGCCGCTGTTCATGAAGGACATTTAGTTGGTTTAACACAAGGTGCCGATGCACGAAAATATTTAGGTGAAGACCATACGCGCATTGTAGGTAAACACGAACTCATGGACTTTATTAAGTCTGACTACTATACGGGTGGTTTAATTGATGAGTTAGGTGGACAAATCCATCCTTTAGCTTTGAACCGTGGTTTAATTTATGGCTTTTGCCAGAATGGCGGTTCTGTTTATGAGCAAACAGAAGTCATTTCAATAGAAGAAAAAGCAGATGGTATTTATGTGCAAACAGCAAATGCTGTCGTGAAAGCTAAAAAATCTGTGGTGTTAGCGGTACACCATGCTTCATTTAAACTTTTATCAGAGCAAAACAATACCACTATTCCTTTTTACACCTATGTTGCGACGACTGCCCCACTAGAGCTTGATACAAAAGAGCTTCTGCCATTTGGGCATCCAGTTTATGACACTCAGTTCCAGATTGATTACTACCGTCCTGTGTTTAATAACCGCTTATTGTTTGGTGGCCAAGGCACAGGAACGTGTTGGGGACCAGAGAAAACTTTAAATTATCTAGAACATCGAATTCATACGGTTTTCCCTCAAATTAAAAATCTAGAAATGGATTTTGTCTGGAGTGGAACAACTGATTTAACCGTAAATGGTGCAGTCGATAGCCGTAAGTTTGGTAATAAATTCCCAATCTATGCTGTTCACGGCTGGAGTGGTCACGGCGTTGCACAGACGGTACGTATTGGTAAAGCCATTGCAAATGACTTTGTTGGGCAATCTAATGACTTCGAGATGTTATCTAAAATTGACCATCAAAATATTATGTTTGGTCGTACCCTTGCCCCTGTTGTTATTCCACTTGCCAAAAGTATGTATGGCATCGGCGCAATGATTAATCCGGGCAAGATGGTGTCTTTTTAATTTATAAAAATATCATTTTTCTAAAAAAGGATCCGTATAGCTTTATATGGATCCTTTTTATTTAACTGAGCAAAATCCTTCTCAAATTAGGTTATCACTAGCCAATCTATTACAATAGCATCAGCTTTTTTATTCAGCGCATATATTTTGAGCAACTCATCTTCCCAATTAAAACGCGGACTTAAAAATCGCCACATCCAGCTAATCGCTATGGGTGGTGCTGTCGGGACAGGTTTATTTTTAGGCTCTGCACAAGTCATCCAGTCTGCTGGTCCTTCTATTATTTTAGGTTATGCTATTGTCGGTTTGGTCGCATTTTTAATTATGCGCCAAATGGGTGAAATGATCGTAGAAGAACCTGTGGTCGGTTCCTTTAGTTACTTTGCACAAAAATATTGGGGAAGATTCCCTGGTTTTTTATCGGGCTGGAACTATTGGGTAGTTTACATTCTGGTCGCAATGACCGAACTGACAGCCGTTGCTAAATATGTGCATTACTGGTGGCCTCATATTCCTGCTTGGATATCAGCCTTATTTTTCTTTGTTTTGGTCACGTGTTTGAACTTAGGCAACGTTAAATTTTATGGTGAATCTGAGTTTTGGTTAGCCATTATTAAAGTCGCGGCGGTCATTGCAATGATCGTGTTTGGCTTATATTTATTGCTCACCGCAGGTAATGACTCTATCGCGAGTTTCTCAAACTTATGGCAGCATGGCGGATTTTTCCCGCATGGATTCTCGGGCCTGTTTTATATGCTCGCTTTCTTAATGTTTGCTTTTGGCGGTATTGAACTGATTGGGATGACTGCTGCTGAAGCCGAAAATCCAGAAAAAAGCATTCCACAAGCCATTAACCAAGTCATCTTTCGAATCTTAGTTTTCTATGTAGCTTCGCTTGCTATCATCATGTCGCTCATTCCTTGGAATCAGCTTGACCTTGGTGGTTTAGATAAAAGTCCATTTGTCATGATTTTCAGCCAACTTGGTATTGGTTGGGCAGCGCATTTGCTTAACTTTATTATTTTAACGGCTGCACTGTCGGTCTATAACAGCGGTATGTACGCAAACAGTCGTATGTTATATGGGCTTGCAGTACAGGGCCATGCTCCAAAAGTTTTTGCACAAGTGAGCAAACAAGGTGTTCCTAAAGCTGCTGTTATCTTCTCTTCTATTCTGATTTTTGGTTGTGTATTGCTTAACTATTTCGTACCAGAAGAAGCGCTAAGCTATCTCATGTACATGGCCGTAGCCGCTTTGGTTTTAAACTGGGCAATTATTAGCTTTACCCATTTAAAGTTTAAACGTGCAATGGAACTTGAAGGTAAAGCTGTCAAATTTCCTGCGCTATTTTCGCCTTTGAGTAACTATATTGTTTTAATTTTCATTGGCATGATTTTATATATTATGTGGACTCAAGGATTTGAAAAATCGGTGATTTTACTTCCGATCTGGATCACTTTCATGTTTGGGCTATATAAATTTTTAAGTTGGAAAAAAGCACTCTAATTTTCAAAAAAGGCTTATTCAAACAGGATAAGCCTTTTATCCGTGAATAGCTCGTCTCCCTAAGTAACTTCAGAAAATCTACTCAAAAAACCATTCACATTCTATTCATCATTATTAAATTGTTCTCTGCTAGACACATGGATATGTAACCCTAAGTCATTCTAAAGTTTGGTTTTTAATGGGATAATTATTAAAGTACAAGTGTTTACATGATCTATAAATATTTGTGTCAATGTTCAGCTAAAATCGAAACAGACCAGTTATCGTTACGATCACTCAATAGGAAAAAGACACTTCATCGAAAGATAGGTTCTTTACCCACTTTACTGATTTACGCCGTCAACTGTGTCACTCAATGATGAAAGACAGGAAATTTTATGGAAAAAGCTCTGCAATGTCCTAAGTGTGGTTCTACAGAAGTTGAAGCACGTGACCATGACAAATTACTTAGAACAACTGGCGGTGTTTTACTCACAGCTGCGGGAACAACAGCGGGTACAGTAGGCGGTGCTGCAACAGGTGCTTCAATAGGAGCAGCGATTGGTACTGTGGCTGGACCATTAGGTGTGATTGTTGGTGGTACGGTAGGAACATTTGTCGGTGCAATTAGTGCAGGAATCACTGGCGGTGTGGTTGGTAATATTTTTGGTAAAAAAGCGGGTGTGATGATCGATAAAAATATTTTTCAGGATTATCGCTGTCTAAAGTGTAAATACCGCTTTAAGCAAAAGAAGTAAAAAGAATTAAGTAGGAGAACTAGTTGCTCTAGCTCTCCTGCCTAACCAAAAATTTAATAAACCATCTGGAATAATAATTTTTTATATAGCACTCCATATAATTAATATATGAAGCAGCCTATTTTTAATAAAGTAACACTTTAGCTAAGACTTTAATTTACTTAGCTACTACTCCATCTTTTTGATACTTTGGTGAACGTGGACCATAACAATCCCATACCCGGATTATAAGTCATCGGGGTAAAATTGAGTATTACCATACTCGCTAATGGATAAGCCCGATCATTAAAGCCGCCAGCAATCTGTTCAAACTAAAGCACCGACGACCATTCCGATTAAACCCGCATTGCCATCATTACTTAACCAATTTGTACCGAAAACATACTTATCGATTTCCCTTGTAGACCATCCACTAAAATATGAATTGGATCCTCTTCCTCCATTAATGCTGCAATATATAAAAATGGTAAATAATGTTCAGCTGTTGGCACACTCATATCTGCACCTGGCAAGCGCATATAATCAGCAAGCCTATCTATATTACGTTCAAGTAGATATTCTTTCACACTTTCATTAAATTGTGTCGCCCACTTATAATATGGGGCATCACTCTGCCAATTCATTTTATAGAGGTTATGAACAACATTACCACTACCTAAAATTAATATGCCTTGTTTTCGTAATTCACTTAGTTTGCGAGCTAACTTCACATGTTCGGGACCAGAAAGTCTTGAATCAATACTTAATTGCACCACTGGTATATCTGCCTTTGGATAGACATGGGCTAATACAGACCAAGTACCATGATCAAGCCCCCAACCTTGATCCAATATGACCTGCTCAGGGGACAATAGGTCTGTAATTTGCTGAGCTAACTCAGCATCCCCTCGAGCAGGATATTCAAAATCAAATAGAGCTTGGGGAAAACCACCAAAATCATGGATCGTCTTTGGATGCTGCATTGCTGTTACCCCAATCCCTTTGGTGTACCAATGTGCTGAAATTGCTAAAATTGCCTTAGGCTTTGGTAGATTTAAACCCAGTTCTTGCCACACCAAACTATATTTATTCGTCTCAATAGCATTCATTGGCGTGCCATGTCCAAGAAAAACAACTGGCATTTTATAAGGTACTGAATTTTTTGTTATAAATAAATCCATAAAATCATTTAACTCTATTTCAAAGTCTAAATCATCTATATGAGTGAAATTTGAATAGTGATAACTTCAATGGATCAGAAAATATAAAAAGTTATCACTAATAACAGATTACGCTTCAACAAGAAGTTGAATATTCACAAAGACTTATTGTCCTAAACCAATTTGCTGCATGAATGATTGGTTATCCCAAAATAAATACTCTTCATCCATAGTGCCATTCTTCCAATGGCCTACTGTTACCATTTTCAATTTAAATGCTTTACCCGTAGGTGGAATTGTTTTGCCATTAGCAATTGGCATTGGTTGACTAAATGTACCTTCCATTTCACCAATAACACTGGTCCACTCTCCAGAAGCAATGCGTACAGGATGTGTTTTGATTTTGGTATTAGGTGCAAACACGAACATTTTTTTCAATTCAACAATATGATCTGGAATTCCAACTGTTGTACTTCCATCTGGATAATGCACACGAATGTTAGCTGCATGGCTTTCTTTAAAACGATCCCATTTTTGATTGCTATAAACATCAAAATCTAAGGTATCAAATTTAACCAGATGTTCCTTACCGATACGTTCTGCTTCTCTATATTGAGCCAGCTCTTTTGTATCATTTTTTGACAATGCAGAAGCTGCTTGGCTGGCAGCAGAACCTAATGTTATGACTAGGCCTAAAGCGATATGCGTAAATACATTTAATCTTTTCATCATATATTTTCCTAGCAGCAATTTGAGTGACTTTGTAGCTAAACAATTTTTACACTCTTTTAATTATCAGTTCATCATTTGCAAGCATCACCAAGCCTATTAAAGAATGGATAGCCTTTTAGATTATGCTTGAGATGATTTAAGCCGTAAATTACATACAAATTTGTAACTACTACTAAGAATCAAATTTAGAAAATAAATATTTTATTAAAATTAATGAACTCCAATAAAAATAAATTCAAGATTTAGTTTCCTAACTGTCTTGATGAGATATTTTCATCGTCATTTGAGGAGCTTGCCATCGTCTAGCTAACTCATCCAGAGTATCTAACACAACACATAACTCTCGTCCTTGTTCTGTAAAAGAATAGATGACTTCTTGCCGAGGATTGTTTGTAGGAACGCGTTGTAAAACACCTGCAACCGTTAAATAGCCAAGTTGCTCATTTAAAACTTTCGTAGAAATCCCAGAAATACTTCGATGCAGGCTATTAAAATTTAATGCACCTTGTAATCTCAAAGTGTACAAAATATGTATAGACCATTTACCCCTAAGCATATTCGTAATAATTTCCGCAAAGCAAACAGGTTCAGGAGTTTTCAAAACCATCTTGTTATTCCTTTTTATCTAAAAACAATCATATGATACAAAAATAATTGATTTAAACGCTTTTAGACATTGTTACTCAAACGTGACTAAAGACTTGATAGTTATAGGAAGGCTACCCAACAACTGTAGCCAATGATATTTCTAAAAAAAGCTTATACAGACTATCACTATTTTATTAAATAGACTTACTTAAATCGTATTCTGATCGCGTACAATAAGTGCTTCTTTTGATGCAGCTATTGGTACTATTGCTAGCTTTAGGTAGGATTTTTGGTATTTTTCCTTACCTATGTTTTCCTCTAATTTATCCTAAAGTAATGAAAAAATAATCTAATAATTTTTCTCTTTCATCTGGCTTGTTTGGATCTAAAAGCTGAATAATTGCACCCTCAATCATATATAAAAATAGTTTGGCATCATGAAAGGTAGCATCAGGTTTTAGTTTTATAAGCTGGCTATAGATTTCATTTATTAACCATGTCCGATATTTAATTGCGACTTGGTAAGCGTTTGGATAGGTCAGTTTCGTTTCAAAAATTGCTTTAAATAATAGGTAATACAGCCCTTCTACATCGGTATGTAAGAAATAAAGTTTTTTGAGTTTATCAATCGCACCCGCATCGTGACTGTACTCAGAAATTGAAATTACTTTTTCTTTTAAACGTTCTTTTTGCACAATTAGACAGATTTCAATGAAGCGTTCTTTTGAGTGAAAGTAGTTATAAAACGTCATTTTTGCCACTCCAGCTTCTCGCATAATTTTGTCGATGCCCACCATGGGAAATCCATCGTGATGAAACAGATCAATTGCTTTATTTACAACTTTTAAGGCACGTGTTGAGAGAATTAAATTTTGCATAGTTTTTCCGTTTTAAATTCTTGTTGTTTCTAAATGAGATAAAAAAGCCTGTGTCCTTTCTGGGAGAAAAAAAGGCACAGCAAAGCCGTAAAGACTGTGCTTGGCACATCTCAAGTTTTATTGTGGATGCAAGTTTTTTGAGCCGTAATGACTTAAAGTCTGAAAAACTTATAGGCCTTCAAACTGTTTAAAGATGATTTAAGTTGTGTCGTTATAGCTTTTGGCAAAGGCTGCCAAGAAATAATGAATGTGCAAAGCCAACTCCTTTTTATTGGGAGTTCTGCCAAAACATTAAAATTATGGTGGCAGAACGAAAGAGGGTTGACGAACTGGTCACACGAGGCCAGCACACCCGAAGGTGTCCCCCTTCCGTCCTACCGCTACGAGAGGGAGACGAAGAGCTGCACAAAACTATTCCTCAGAAGGAATAATTCTGATACTCGTGTGAGAACGGTTCGTCAAAACCGACTGGCAATGTGGCCAGCAGGCAAAGAATAGTACCCAACCCTCTTACAGTCAAGCACGCAAAATGACATTTGCTTTAAATTAGATCATTAAAAAGTAAGGATAAATAATTAACAAGTTATTGTTAAATTAGGGTTTATAAAGAGGGTGTAAATCTTAATAGCATGTTTATGATGAGATGTTTAGGATTTAGGTCACAGCAAGTCATGCTTTTTAATTCTTAAATAATCGATTTGACTCTGACCAAATGCTAAAGATTTATTCATATCAAAAAAGGAGTGATTTTACCCACTCCTTTCTTTTTTACCGCCAATAAATTACCAACCCCAACATGTTCCTGTAGCGGGTTTACCACATGCCTTGTAATTTACGGCATACCAGATACTGCCACCTGTACGCGGCGTTTTATCTTTCTTAATTTCATCACGGGTCAAATCTGTAAGATTTGAAATTGAAGTCGCAGTAACAGAACCTTTAGCTGCATTTTTCACAAGCTGTAATGCGCCTAAATCTACGGCAGTTGAGGTGCCATAAATAATATCAGTCGGTTTGGTGCTTCCCATCAGTAAGGAATAATCAGCAACCGCTGCCTGATAGCCTGTTGCACTGCCCGACACAGTTAAGTCAGTTTTTATTTCTGTAGATGCCAACACATCTGCAACACCATACACACTCGCATCGGTATGATAAAAACTTAAAGGATGTACCAAGTTCTTGTCGATTTGCTTATTAAACCAATCTTCCCATAAAAATTCAGTATAGTCCGTTGCGTTGGCAACTTTGCTATAACCAATATCACGCGTGAAATAGACCAATGAACGATATGGATTATTTTGCATACCATCAGGATTTGTTGTGGATTTGAGGCCTAAGTTTTTAGGTAATTGTTGATATGAAATCGGTTGATTTTTCCCATCTCTTAACCATGCTCGGCCATTCGCAAGCATTTTCGTCCAAAAATCATCCGCTGTTTTACTATCACTATAGTTCCCAACAACTTTTACCCATACTTTAAGTTGCCCGCCACCATCTGGCAGTTCACGGAATTCCGTCATCGTATGATGACCATCCGTTAAGTAAAGTCGCCCATCATAGCCAACAACAACTGTTTTCAAATCAGCCGCTTCAGTGCCCGGCTGTTCTTGACAGTTAAATGTCTCTAATTGTTTTAAATTCGCTTTTTGCAGGTCTTGCAGACTTGTAAAATCATCACGACCTTTTGCCCCAATCGCTTCACAATAATCACTAAACTTCTTGCCAATGGTTTTATTTAAATAGACTAATTGATTGACTGGATCTGCTTGCCAAGTTGGGCGCTGTACATCACCTTGCCAACGTCCTAATTTATAATAAATTTGATCATAACCAATTGCACCCTGCGTTGGGATTAAATCACCAATCGTAACTTGAATTACGTCATTAGTTTTTACCGTTAGAAAACGCTGGTCACGAGTATCTGTAGGTGTTGGCGAAACTGCTGTAGATTGTTGATCTTTGCTATCATTACAGGCAGTTAAACCCATCGTGCTCGCAATAAGAAATGCCAAACTTAGAATTTTATAAGATTTTTTCTGCATGACTGGAATCGACCCCGATAAATTGATTTATTTTTAACCAATAGGATTTCATCCAGATGACTAATCGATGTCATTTTGATGAATATAGTTATAGATCAATCCATTAGAGTAACGAAAAAATCATCAATAATATTATAGTCCATATCAAGAATGTTCTTGTAATATGCTATTTTTAAATTATGCACCGATAAAATATCTATCTTACAAACATAGACCAATACTTCATATAGATCAGTTTCTAGGATAATACTATCTAATTTAAAAACTAGAGAGTTAACATCTTCAAATATATCTAAATCATGAGCATTATTTTCATTAAAAAGCTTTCTTAACTTTTCTAATAAAATTCTTTCTATTAAAATATTATTCATTTCATATTTTCTGATAAAAATAATTTATTTACTCTAATTTCAAGTATCACAATTGATTTTATAAAACATATCATCAAGAGTATCTAGTGTCTTATCTTTAACAATATCTAATAATGCATCACGCAAAAAATAAAACGACATCTCCTCTAAAATTAGCATGTTAGATTGCCAAAAATAACGACCAAAATGACAATCACCAGTTGCTCCAAATTTACTCATTAAATATTCAATATTTTTAAGCGTTACTGCTGTTCCAGCATATTTAATATTATCTACAGTAATATTAAAGTCTATATTTTGCTCAACCACATTAAAACTATCCAATTCATGCATAACCAATAGTTTAAATTCAGAACATTCATAAGTAAGCATTTTATAACCCTAATGTTGTATTATTAAAATAACAATAAAGATCACATTTCAACCATAAAGAAAATAAATTATTTTTACTTTACTACTTTCAAAATCCAACTTATAAAAAATATTTATGCGAATCTTATATTACTCTTACTATAATCACATCACTTACAACAAGCATACCCATAAAAATTTATTAAATAAGATAAATTCCTACTTTTAAAACAGAAGTTATTTCCATCTCGTTTTAAAAATAACGGTCTATTCCGCAGTCTCTAAACTCATATATTAATCCTGAATGACTTGAAAAAAATGTGAGCGCAGAAAAAAAATATCCACTTCGAGTAATTAAAGGATCATAAAAGGTTATTTTGAGGCCATCAGAAAAACCATTTGTATTTACAATATCATAGAAAGAACCTAAAGCATAACCTTTCAAATCCATGAAATCCTTAATAAATACAGACGCCAGTTCACCTTTTTTTAAATCATTCATAACCTCAACTGCCATTGCATTATCATCATAATTAACAGAAAAGACTATATAAAAATCTTTCACTTTGAATATAACCTTTTCAATTTCACCAACATTATCTAATTTATTAATAGATTGATCATTACTCTCATTATCGATGAATACATACACCTCATCTATAATCAAATTTAAATCATCTAAGCTATTGATAAAATCAAAAAAATTTTTAACTTCCAAAATAAACCTCATACTATCGATATTACAACTACTTTCTTTTACCTGTTTTCTATCCTAAGTGTTCTACTTACTCTAGTATCTTAAAATTCTTTTAAAATTCTCATTAGGAATTTTACCTTTCATCTGTAAAACTCTCTGACTGAAATCTGTTGTACGTTTTAAGGAATCATACGGAAATTTTGTCCTGCTCCCCCATTTCTTCTTACTATACTTGCTACAGAATCAATAATAACAGGCTCAATTTCTCTATATTCTTGTTGCTGTCTTTTAGAAAACATTTCGAATATACAATTTGCTTTAGGCACCCATATGTATGCATCACCTGCAAAATATGTATGATATCCAGCAACCTCTAAATTATAGGTAGTTTCAACTCGACCTGTTTCCGTTATAGAAATATAAAAAGCCCCTACTTTTAACAGGAACTTTTCCAATTGAGAGAAAGCAAAGAGACTTAGACTCACGAAAATACTTTTGAATAAATTCTATTAACATTTATTTTTTGATGATCAATTAATTCAAACTAAGTGTTGATGACATAGCATCGTACAACTCTTCATCCGCTGCTTCAATTTTGTTGCTTTGTCATCTTTAAAATTAAACCTATAAAGTATATTTATGTGAATTTCAAATACCCTTCACTTTGATCATAGATTTAGAAACTGATGTATTTTACTCATTTTTTTAAATATAAATTGGTTAAAATTTGAAGTTTATCATCACTAACTCCATAATTTTTCATTAAGGTTACAAACCAAGAAACATGCTCATTGAAGTCTTCAACTTGGTCTATATCTTTAGCTAGCAAACAAATACCCAATCTTACTCTTAAGATATCTTTATTATAGAATTCCATAGGAGCTTTTCGTTCATCAATATAATTCCAATACCAATCTAAAGCATCTTCTCTATCTTTACTAACTATACAACCTTTTAATCTTCTTTTAGTAATATCAATAGCATCATAATCGAAATCTTTGAATGTTATATCACACTCACTTAAGAGAGTAACTGCAGAATTCAAATAGCTATTAATTAATGTTTTAGCGTCCATATTATATCCAATACCTTCAATCTAGCTTTACGTAATATTTAAAGTAGCTTTCTCATTTAAAAGCTCAATCAAGTATTCAAAATCATCAGGGTTATCATAGTTATTAAAAGAATACTTGGTTTCTTCAAAGTACTTCCAAGTAATGTTCAAAGGTATAGTTATACAACCAATCCCACCAGTGAGACTATCAGACAAACCACCAAAACTAGAACCAAAGTAGCCCATCAATCCATTCACTTCCTCACCTATACAGCATAAGAAATCATTAAAGGACTTAATATTTCTACCATCTATAACTATTGAACTTACTAAGTCTAGAGGCTTGTACTGTTGAATCCAATACGAAACTTCTATCCACTTCTTTTTCTGTTCTTCATTTAAACTGCACCAATCTTGTAATTTAAGCTGATTTTTCCGATATTTTTTAATTAAATCAATTTTAAAGTCATCAAAACTAGTCTGCTCTTCGCATAAATTTAATATCAATTTATTATCTTTCACTTCAAAAGATTCAATACTAGACCTTATAACCCCGAAATATTCGTTATTTCCTTTTAAGAAGAATATATTAATACCATAGATATCATACTTATATTTTTTACTTTTTTTATCTTTATTTATTTCACCCTCACAAAAAAAACCATGAAAAACAACGTGAGTATCAGTGATTACACAATTTTCTGAAAGATATCCGCTCCAAATAGTTACATTATCATCAAACTCACTAAATTCACTTATTTCAATATAAAAAATATACTCTTCTGTAAGTTCAGAAATCATATAGTATTTTCCTCAATCTCTGCTTTATTTTTCAATTTTGACGGGTTACTAATATGAAATTTCTAATGACGAGTATTTTTTTAAGACTTCAATAAAATCATCTAAATGATGATAATCTTCTTTTGACTCAAAATTATCTTCAGAGTATTGAAAATTTATCCATTTAACTTTTAAAGGAAAATCGCACAGTACATCAGCAAATGCATTAAAGTTATAACCTAAGTATCCTAATACTCCATAAACCTCCTCTCCAAAATAACAATACACATCTTCTTCACACAATAGGTATTTACCATCAACAGTTATATTTAATGATAAAGGTTCCCCTCTCTCGTTCATTCTAAAATAAGCAAAATCTAACCACCATCTTTTTTCAAGCGTCGTAAAATTAAACCATATCTTTTTACCTATAATTTCATTTGAAAGACGAATCAATAGCTCTTCTTTCTTTTTAAATTTTTCAAAATCTTCTAAGTTATTTTTCCCTATAAGATCAGAATCTTGATCAAATTCAATAGAGAATTCTTCACCATTAAAAGTAAAATTTTCAGAAAGAAATAAGCGATTTTCTATATAATTTTCTTTCAATTCTGTAGTGAGCTTATGCCGAGATTCAATAATTATAGAACAGTAGCAATAGTTATTTTTTCCAAGATAACTACTAAAAAGCTCCAAAGATTTTTCAACCCGCTGCAAATCATTAAAATTACTGATTACAACTTTATTATTATCAACCCATATTTTTTCAAAATAAATTCCATCAATAATTTCATTTTTTTCTTCTTCATAAATGTATTTACATAATTTTAGCTCAAACAATTTTCGATTATCCTAACTCTCAGATATATTTGTTAAATATCTTATCATACATATCTAATATTGAATATTTTACATAGATACATGTATGAACTAAATTAGATATGTATCAACTCCTGTTTTTCTTAATTCATATTGCAACCCAGAAGCTAGAGCAACAATCGTTAAGACAGCACAAAATGGATTCGTCTTAGATTCTTTCAACGAATGATCATAAAGCATGAGCTTAATACCATCTGTATATCCTCTTTCATTGACTATAGCGAACATTGTTCCAATTTCTAATCCTTTTAGACTTAATAAATTATTCGAACATCGCTGTTGAATAGTCTTTTCTGGCAAGCAAGAGTAGACCTTTAATTCAATTTCATCAAAATCATAATTAACCGTAATAGCCAAAACTTTTTATTAATTTCAAATATTATACTTTCGACTGGGCCTTCAGAATTAGACTGCCCATCTACAACTAAATAGAGGTCATCTATTTTCCGAACTTCATCAATATTTTCAATTGCATCAAAAATATCGCTTTGCACCATATTCTTACCTTATTATCAAATTCCAATGCCAAAAATTACATATTTTTAAAATACCGCTATATAAGTAATTTAATTTCTCAGACTGCTACTATTAGCACAATAGCTTACTTTAAAATATGTTTTTCTTATTTTCTACAATTATTTCCACTTCTTATCTTCACAAATTACCTTAAATAAATTTAATGCTAATAATTTTTGATTAATTTTAATACTTTTATATAGTTATAACTCATGCCATAATTCAGATTTTAAAAAATAGATAAAACCGACTAAAGCCTATGTTGAATACGATTAAAAAGCTATTTTTCTTATGGTCTAATGGTAAAAGTGAAACAAAAAATGAAAAATATGTTCAAATTGCAATGTCATTTTTTTTCTTATCTGGTCTTATTTTACATGATGGTTATATAGACTATAATACAATTTCAGGGGATCTTCCCCCTCATAGTCCAATCATTGTTATAAAAGGAAATTTCACAAAGCATAAGTCAAAAGCAACAATATATATTAAGCTTTCAGGTGATGTCATATATCCTGATAAAGCTGTAACCTATTACAATGTACCTTATATATTTTATAAAAAAGAAGACGTATATATTAGTAGATCTGCTTTCTCATTTACATATAATTTCTTGAAAGATCACCCTAATGAACCTGTCATTGTATATGGTTTCATATTAGAAAATGGAAGTGGAAATTTTTATCCACTTAAAATTATGAATCTACAAGGTATGGTTTACCCTTCAAATTTTCTTAATGATCTACTCTCTGAACGTAAATATTATTTAAGAACACTCAGTTATAAAATTTTCTTTTTTTCCTTAAGCATGTTCGTATTTATGTATTTAAGCTTTAAAGCCATTAGAGAAAATCAAACTAACAATGTATAAGGTTAAATTACTAAGAACAAATATAATAAATTCTCCTTATTTTGAATTATAAGTATTGATAAATGAGATCTGAAGAATAGGCAAATATTTCTCCCTCACTTACGCTCTCCATACTATAATATAAAATTAAATTCCCTAATTTTGAATCAACTGTACCTGTAGCTTTATCAACAAAACAATCACCTAATGTTAAATAAATACGAACTGTGCTATACCCCAATAATACATTATACTGATATACAATTGCTTCAATTTTAAAGGTGATATCTTCTAAACTGGAAAAACTATCTAAATTTTTTTCGCCAATATCATCATAAATTAATACTAGATTATCAGCATTCTTAACAAAAGACCGTAAATGACTCTTTGCGTCATTAAATACAATCTCTTCTTTAAAAATTATTTTAAGTTCTTCATCTATTTGCATCACAAATGTTTACCTCTTTTAGTAAAATGAATCCAACTGAGAAAATATAACTTGTAACCTAGATTAATTATACATTTTCCTCATTATACTTTTAGTGACTATTAAACTTATTAAGAGAATATTTTCTGCCATAAAATATACGTTATAAAAAAGCTAAGCCCCGATAACGGAGCTTAGCTTTGAAAAATAATTTTAATTACATTGAGACCACCCTCTAGTGCCAATGTATTACCAAGTACAATTGCATCTACATCGTTTTTAACACGAACTGCTGTAGTCATTTGAATTGGTTTTAATTGCAAGTTTTTAGAGTTTTCAGCAATGTCAGTGATAGTCCCTTTTACTGGATCAAAGTTCGGTTTAAGTTTAATCAGTTTAGCAGACTGCAATAATGTTTACGCTTCTGATCGACAAAGAATAGTTCATTTGCATGTATTAAACGTATGACCTAGGTAGAGCCAGACCTAAGATATTAGCAATACTTTTCAACTATATTTATCAAATAAATTTTGATCATAC